>CAIRSV010000284.1 GCA_903881265.1 uncultured Bacteroidota bacterium | reverse complement strand
TTCATAATAAATGCTTTCTTCGCCGCATTTGTATACTCGACATTCTTGTACCAAAAACCGATTAATAGGTACGAACAAAGCCCCACACCTTCCCAACCAATAAACATAATGACATAGTTAGCGCCTAATACCAGCAACAACATCGAAAACACAAAGAGGTTGAGATACGAGAAAAATTTTCCAAAACCATCATCGTGGCTCATATAGGAAATCGAATACAGATGAATCAAAAATCCAATACCTGTGATGACCAATAAAAATATCGAACTCAACGCATCCACTTGAAAAGCAAAAGGAATATGCATCGTTCCACTGTTGATAAAATCAAACAAAGGAACAATGACACTGCCACCGCCACCATGCTCAAGATCACCGTGTGCCAGGGATCTCACGTCAAAAAAAATGCCCACCGAGACCACAAACGACGCTAGAATAGCCAATGAGGCTATCCATCCACTCGCTTTACCGAGCTTGTTACGCCCGAGACCAGTAATTAAAAAACCAAGGAAAGGAAACAAAGGTACTAACCACACCAAATTGATCATCGCGTACTAATTAGTTTTTTAATCTGTTTAAAATATTGACATCGATAGAGTGCACTTTTCTGTACATAAGCACTATGATAGACAAACCTATACTTACTTCTGCTGCTGCCACGACCATGATGAAGAAAACAAAAATTTGTGCATCCGCATTGTTGTGCATCTTGCTGAAGGTAACCATCAATAAATTCACTGCGTTCAGCATCAATTCGATACACATCAAGATAATAATGGCGTTTCGACGCATCAACACACCCATTACTCCTATACAAAATAGCGCAAGACTCAAAAACAAATAATATTGTGTGGGCATATCAAAAAAAGTTGAGCAAAAATAAGGCTTGGAACTTGAAAATGGTAATTGTTTGGGAATTGTTTTTAGAATCTGCTTAAAGTGAAGATTCACGAGACTTGCTGACTCCATCTTTTTTTGTTTTTGGAGGTCATCGTTTCGAACATCGCTCAGCGTTGGTGGCGATGGCACCGTTTAAGCAGAATAACCTTACGCAGCTTTACACTGCACCTGTTTGCACTGCCAATTTCTCCATCGACAAGAAAGAAACCCACCTACTTTTGTAGAAATCTAAGCCGTTGAAACGTGCTGTAATGAATTTAAACGTGAAGCAGGCAAAGACCTTAGGTTTGATGTTGATCAGAAAAACGTGCTAACGGATATCGCTTTACTAGCGAGTGCACTGAACATAAGCGACAAAAAACAAATTGACATGATGTGACAGTATCGACGTCGAGAAAAAAATTGCCACAATGATGCCGTCATTTGTTGGATACAAATCAGTCGATGATACAAAATAAAATTATTGTTTCACGATTCTGCCATCTTCCATTTCAATAATTCGTTGTGTGCGTGATGCGAATTCGTTATCATGTGTGACAATCAGTAAGGTCTGATTAAATTCTTTTGTCAATTGATGAAAGATATCAAATACTGTTTCACTATTTTTCTTATCCAAATTACCAGTGGGCTCATCACCCATGATAATAAGCGGGTCGTTGATTAGAGCTCTCGCGATGGCCACACGTTGTTTTTGTCCACCCGAAAGCTGGTTTGGCAACTTCAATGCCTGATCATCGATACCAAGAATTTTAAGTTTTTCCATAGCTCGGTGCTCAACTTCCTTTACCGCATATTTTCCCAATTTGATGCCTGGTAACATCACATTGCGCAACACATTAAATTCGTTCAAGAGATAATGAAACTGAAAAACAAATCCAATTTTCTCATTTCTGATGCTAGCGAGTTCACGCTCCTTCAGATTGTTCATCAATTGACGATCGATGTAAAGTTTTCCCTCATAATCGGTATCCATTGTTGAAAGTATATAGAGCAAGGTCGACTTACCGCAACCCGATCTTCCGATAACAGAAACAAATTCTCCTTTATTGACAGTAAACGTTATATCCTTCAGGATCGGAATCGTCACAGGATCGTGAAAACTTTTGTTGATTGCATTGGCTTCTAAGATTATCTCGCTCATATATTATTTCCCTCTGATGATAATGACTGGATCTATTTTACTGGCCTTACGTGCTGGAAACATACCTGCGAGATAGGTGGTTATTATTGAAAAGACCATACCGATGACATAAAATTTAAGACTGTAATTTACTGGAAAGGTTTTGATTGTTGGCAACCCAGCCGTATTGAACGGGATACGATCTACGATGTTTGACAAAAGGAAACCAAAAATCAACCCAAACAATCCACCCAAAAAACCTATCGTCAAGGCGATGGTGATAAAAATATTTTTTACATCACTTCCTGAAAAACCTGTTGCTTTTAGGATAGCAATAGAATCCATCTTCTCATAAATCATCATATTCAGGATGTTATAAATACCGAATCCGGCTACGATGAGCAATGTAATTCCAACAGCATACGAAATGACGCTGCGCACATCGCTGCCTGTTTCAAATTGCGAATTGGCTGTTTGAATATCTTCGGCGTCGGTGGCGAAGAGTTTTCGATATTCGTTCGCCATAGCCGGTGCGCTAAGAATGTCGACCGATTTAATATTGATATCAGTAATATAACTAGCCGGCTTACCGAGTAATTTTTGCGTGGTAGCCAACGAAGCAAAACTCTGCACTTTATCTAGGTCTTGCAGTCCTGATTGAAATAACCCTACCACTTTCAACGACTGTCGGTCACCTCGTGATGTTGTTACTAACACTACATCACCAATCGAAGCCATCATTTTTTCTGCAGCAGCCTTTCCGAGTATGATACTATTAGGCACATTTTTAAGATCCGCAGGATTCCCTTTGGTGACATAATCACCAAAGTGAAAAAGTTTTTGTTCCGCTTCAACGTCGACGCCATTGATCACACCGGTGATATCAATATTGCCAACATTATAAAATACCTGAACAGTCACTTTCGGCGATACACCTAATACGCGTTCATCCCTATGCAAGGCCCCTAGGATTGCATTTGCGTTATCAATATTTTGCCCATTGCCAGTAGGTTTAATTGATTGGATTAAAACATAACCAAGTCCCTTAACCAAATTTGACGGCTGTTGAGGGTTGGGCTTTACCTCATTAAAAAGTCTAACATGTGGTGTTCGGTTTAAAATTAGCCCATCGAGCATATCGTTGAGTCCCGTCATAAATCCTAGCAGCGTAATAAACATAGCGATACTGAAGGTAACACCTACAGCAGCTACCATACTTTGCTTCCATCGCGCGAGCAATAAAGACTTTGCTATTTCGAAAATCAGTTTACTGTTCATCTTATCGAGGCAGCATTATTTTATCATCTTTGTTTAGTCCTTGCAATATTTCCACCTTTTGATAATCCTTCAAGCCGACCTTTACCAGTTTCCTTTTACTTTCTGACATCATCACGTATGTATCATCGACGAGATATTTTCGCGGAATCGTCATTGCGTTGTCCTTGCTTTGCATAATGATATTCGCCTCGAGAGTGAGATTTGGATACACTATTTCAGGGACTTTCACAAAGGTAGCCTCCACCTCAAAAGTACGACTGCGTTCGTTCATCAAGGGATTAACGTGATCCACGACAGCCTCAAACACTTGTCCTTTATAGCTATCCATGGTAATGAAAACTTTTTTCCCTGGAGCCACTTTCACGATATCATTTTCATCGACCTGCAAGATAATTGTGAAATGTTGAGCACTGCCAAGAATCGCTAAAGGCGCTTGTGGAGAAACCATTTCGCCTTGCTCTTTTTCAATTGAATATACCATGCCATTTACTTCGCTTCGCACATTATAGTCATCGAGCATGGATCGACTGATGGATAAATTATGCTTGCTTTGTTTGGATGAAAAACGTAACTGCTTCTTCAATTCATTGTAACGCAGTTTGGCAGACTCATACGTTGCTTTTGAATTAGCATACGAAAGCTCACGTTGCTCTAGTTCAAACTTGGTACCGATTTGCTCGGCCCATAAGGTGCGCTGTCGCTCAAGTAACAATTGGTCGTTTCCTAATTTTTTCATACTGACTTCGATTGCCAAATCAAGTTCACGTAATTTATCAAGATTGGCATAATAGTCGGCATTAACAGCGTTAAGTTGAGCGTTTGCAACATTAAGTTTTGATACTTCATTTGAAAGTGTAAATATCAGTTGTCCTTTTTTTACGACGTCGCCTTTCTTTACCCATATTTTTTGCAACAGACCATTTACTTTAGCAAATACCTGATATTGTTCGTTACTTTTCAAATAACCAGACGCGTAAACCGACTCTGTTATTTTTTCAATGACAGGCTGTGTATATTCCTGTTTCTGTCCGCAGGAAGCCAACATAAACAGTGAGAAAACTGAAAGAGCATATCGAAGCATCATCGAATAATTATGGTTTTACAATACTACAAATATACCCTGATATTCATAGCGTTAAGCTGAAAAAATGGATACATGAGCAAAATCATATTTTTAATTTACCGAATCAAGCACCTTGCATTCTTCAACCTGAAACGTTATTTTTTTATATCTCTTTTTTCTTTCTGTTGTTGGTAAATAATCAACATCGAGAGCCTTTTCATTTTATATTTGTATTCTTGAAAAAAACGCTG
Source organism: uncultured Bacteroidota bacterium (assembly GCA_903881265.1). Taxonomy (GTDB): domain Bacteria; phylum Bacteroidota; class Bacteroidia; order Chitinophagales; family Chitinophagaceae; genus OLB11. Next base: position 2,760 of record CAIRSV010000284.1, on the reverse strand, counting down.
TTCATCCTATTCTTGTTGTGCTTGCAGTTGAATGCAATTGCGCAACTACTGACGCGTGGCCCTTATATGACGATGGCCACACAGCATGGTGTGACCATTACTTGGCGCACAAACTTCGCCTGCAATAGCAAGGTAATGTACGGTCAATCAGTTGGTGCATTTATGGGCGGCGTAGTCAATAACAATCTAACGACTGAACATGTCGTAAAGCTTACCGGCTTATTACCTGATACGAAATATTATTATACAATCGGCACAAGCAATATCACGTTACAAGGCGATACAAAAAATTATTTCAGAACGCTACCGCTTACCTCTCCGGCCTACAACAAAACCATTCGCATATTGGCAGTTGGTGATGTAGCAAAAGCGACAGTATATGAGGAGCAGATGCGTGACGCATTTCTACATTATATCGACACCAACTATGTCGATGGCTATCTGATGTTGGGTGATAACGCATATCCTAGCGGTCAGGACACCGATTTCCAAAACGGATTTTTTAATTACTTTGAACCGTCGATCACAGCGCACACCGTATTATGGCCGGCATTGGGCAATCATGAATATGCGAATACCTCTTCCTTACGACAAACGCATGCGATACCCTATTTTGACATCTTCACATTGCCTGCGCAAGGTGAATGTGGTGGCGTGGCTTCCAATACTGAAATGTATTATTCATTCAATATCGGCAATGCGCATTTCATTAATCTTGATTCATACGGACTTGAAGAGGTAAGTGGCAATTACTATGGCATCACCGACACAGCTGTATCGCCGCAGATTCAATGGCTGATACAAGATCTAACTGCCAACACATTACCATGGGTGATAGTATCGTTTCATCATGCCCCCTATTGTATGGGCACGCATAACTCAGATACCGAAAGCGATTTGGCAGCGATACGAGAACACGTCAATCCGATTTTAGAGCGGTATAATGTTGACCTAGTATTAAACGGACATGACCATACCTATGAGCGTTCGAGCTTTATGCATCATCATTATGGCTTGGAATCGACGTTTGATTCTACCATTCATATTGTGCAACACACAAGCGCGTTGAATGACGCGACACCCTTTTCGTGTCCGATTATAAAAAATTCGATACCCCCATTACCTTCCGATTCAGGCTTGCTGTATATAGTCATTGGAAGTGGAAGCGATTATGTGGCATCACCACAAACAACCTGGCCTCACAATGCAATGTATTATTCGAATTACGATAATCATGGTTCGCTGTTGCTGACGATCAAAGAGAATAAATTAAGAGGCGAATGGATTAGCACTGATACAAATCAAGTGGTGAAGGATCACTTCACAATGTATAAAAATGTGAATCGAAAAAATTATATCAACGTGATCAGCGGTCAGCCGATTACGTTGTCAGCAAGTTGGGACGAAGAAAATAACTATGTATGGAGCACCGGAGACACATCAAGACAGATTACCATATCAACTGCGTCGCCGCTAAACCTGACCGTTTCGGATAAAAATGCTTGCCTCACTGATTCTTTCTTCATCAACATAATCACTCCTCTTTTGCATGAAGAACACCCAATAGACAACATTCAACTATCGCCTAATCCTGTTCAAGATCAATTGACATTAAGCGGATTAGACAAAGGTTCGTATATGATCAAACTGATTGCGGCCGACGCCAGTACAGCATTTCAAACTAGTTTTTTGTTAGATCATACCCATGCAAGCCATACAATATCTCTTCAACAAGTACCCAATGGACAGTATGTTATTGAGCTAATGAAGGACCTTCAGAATATAGGCTCAAAACACATACTTATAGCCCATTAATGAAAGAGTGATTCAGGGTTTCTATTTCTATCCTTTTTACCCGATATTTGCAGCCTCTTATAAAAAATCATGGCTAAAGTAACATTTATCAATAACCCTCATCCGTTCAAGACCTTATTAGACCAGCGGATTGATTCATATTTCGAAACCAATCAAATAGCGCAGCGCGGTAATTGGAAACTTTATTCCAAAACAGCTATCCTATTCCTTTCACTTAGTGCAGTGTATGCGGCCATATTAAGTAATCAACCAGCAACCTGGACTTCGTTGCTGTTATGCGCCCTACTTGGATTTATTCAATCTACCATCGGTTTTAACGTGATGCACGACGCAGCGCATGGGAGTTATTGCAACAATGCCCGTTTAAACAATATAATCGCATGGATTGGTGGCGACCTGATGGGAGGAAGCACATTCCTCTGGAAAATAAAACATAATATCATCCATCACACGTATACCAATATCGAAGGTCTTGATGATGATATTGCCAAGTATCCGTTGTTTCGATTGAGTCCAGGGCAAGAAAGAAGATGGTTCCACAAATATCAATTTATCTATGCCATACCATTGTATTTCTTCACAACATTCAATTGGATCTTGTTTGATGATTACCTCAAACTTGTGACTAAAAAAATACACACGACCGAAATCCGCCCGTTGAATCTCCGCGACCATCTTGAATTTTGGAGTGGCAAACTAACTAACCTAACCTTATTTTTCATTATCCCGATTTTTATATTCGGTTTCTGGCAAGCATTGCTTGGATTCTTTATCATGCATGCGGCGTTAGGATTGAGTTTGGCACTTGTCTTTCAAATGGCCCATGCTGTGGAAGAAGCTGAATTTCCTATTCCAAGTGATGCGAATAAAATTGAGAATGAATGGGCTATTCATCAGGTAAAAACAACTGTCAACTTCGCGATGCGCAATAAAGTAATTTCGTGG
>CAIRSV010000283.1 GCA_903881265.1 uncultured Bacteroidota bacterium | reverse complement strand
AGTTGGAAGGCAGTCCTGAACGAAGAAATGAAGAAACCATCTTTCGTTCAAATCGGTCAGTTTCTCCAACAAAAAAAACAGCAAGGGACGATTATTTATCCTGAAGGCAATACTATATTCAATGCGTTTACGCAAACACCATTCGATCAGGTGAAGGTAGTATTGCTCGGGCAAGACCCCTATCATGGAGAAGGGCAAGCACACGGTCTTTGCTTTAGCGTGCAAGATGGTATCAAGCCACCGCCATCCCTCATGAATATCTATAAGGAATTAGCTACTGATATAGGAAAAGAAATTCCTGTCAGCGGAAACCTCTCGCATTGGGCGCAGCAAGGTGTGCTAATGCTCAATGTGTCGTTGAGCGTTGAAGCCAATGCCCCAATGAGTCATAGTAAGATTGGATGGGAGCAGTTTACAGATGCTGTGATTAAAAAAGTGTCTGACGACAAGAATGGTATCGTCTTTATCCTCTGGGGACAATTTGCGCAAGCGAAAGAAAAACTGATTGACAGTTCGAGGCATACCATGTTGAAAGCGGCGCATCCATCTCCATTGTCAGCATATAAAGGTTTTTTTGGGTGCAAGCATTTTTCAAAGACCAATGCAATCCTTCAAGCACAAGGAAAGAAGGAGATACATTGGTAGGGAATCTTCGATGTTTTATGCAACAAAGCTTTGTAGTGTTAGTTTCAAACGAATAATGTCTTATCAGTCTTCTTATGGCACACTAGCAGGTCAATGGTTTATTTGTATTAGTTTTACGCATTAAATTTTTTCCTTTGATCAAAAATATAGTCGGCAGAATTTATTTCATATACGGTATGTTGCTGTTTGCCATCACCATGATACCCGTGGCATTGATTTTTTGGTTGTTCAAAACCTTTGCCAGTGATCGTGTCGCTTCGATTGCCATTCAACGTGGCTTTCAGATTTGGATGGGCATATACATGCCCTTGATTTTTTGTCCGGTTACGTATAAGGGGCGCGAGAATTTTAAGAAAGGAAAAAATTATGTGGTGACAATGAATCATAATACGCTCGCAGATGTACCTGTTTCATCACCCGGTATCCCAGGTCCTAACCGCACCCTTGCCAAAGTTGAAATGGCTAAGATTCCGATATTTGGCTATATCTATCAATGTGGTTCTATCCTTGTTACCCGTCAGGATGCGCAAAGCCGCAAGGATAGCATTCCTCAAATGCTAGATGCACTCAATCAGGGGCTACATCTTTGTCTCTTTCCGGAAGGCACTCGAAACAAGACCAATCAGCCACTCGCACGTTTCTATGATGGCGCTTTCAAGGTGGCTATTCAGGCACAAAAGCCAATTATTTGCGGCGTTATCTTCGGAACAAAATCAATCCTTGATGCAAACAAACCGATGTGGGCATGGCCTCATAAAATACAATTACATTTTCTACCAGCAATTAGCACTGAGGGACTCATCTCAAGTGATACTGATAGGCTCAAGCAGAAGGTTTTTGATACCATGCAAACGTATTATGTGAGTCACCAAGAATTGGTTTAATTTTTGTCGATAACCTATCATCTAATTTTGAATGACTGCTCATCATTGCAGATTACATTTACAAAAAATTTGATGTATGTACCGATTTATTCTACTCTTTGTCTGCTTATCCTCTCTTCAATCATTTGCACAAAACAAAAACGGCATCATTCGTGGCCGTGTTAAAGACGCGATTAACAATGAAGGAATTCCGTTAGCCTCTGTGATACTGCAAAATACGACCAATCGTATCAAGGCAGATTTGGATGGTAAGTTTGAGTTTAGTAAACTGACACCGGGTTTGTATAATATTGAAGTTAGTTATGTTGGGTATTCAAAAAAGGTGTTCTATGAAATAGCTGTTGATAATTCAAAACCAACCTTTGTTGAAATTCTTTTAGAAAAAAATCAACTTGATGTCAAAGAAGTAGTGGTGAAAGGGCGCAAAGACAAGACCGAAGAAAGTCCTTTATCGTTGCGCACGATTGGTGTCAATGAAATACAACGAAATCCGGGTGGCGGTCGCGATATCAGTAAGGTAATCCAAAGTTTGCCCGGTGCCGGTTCAAGCGTTGGTTATCGCAATGATATCATCATCCGTGGCGGTGGGCCATCTGAAAATAGGTTCTATCTCGATGGTATTGAAATCCCGAACATCAACCATTTTGCTACTCAAGGAGCCAATGGAGGACCCGTCGGCTTATTAAATGTCGACTTTCTGCAAGATGTGGGTTACTATGCAGGGTCCTTTCCATCTAACAGAGGGAATACGTTAAGTTCGGTATTTGATTTTAAAATGAAAAATCCACGCACCGATAGTTGGCACGGAGCCTTTACGGTTGGTAGCAGTGATATTGGTTTGCGTGCCGAAGGTCCGGTGAATGACAAAAGTGGTTTGATGTTGAGTGTTCGTCGGTCTTATTTGAAATTCCTATTCTCTCAAATTGGATTGCCATTTTTGCCAACGTATAATGATGCCCAGATTAAATATAAATATACGATCAATGCGAAGAACGAAATTACCTATTTATTGTTAGGGGCTTATGATGTGTCTGTGCTGAATACACAAAACAATAAGACGGAGCAACAGAAATATATTTTAGGCAACCTGCCTGAACAGAAACAATGGAATTATACAAATGGTATTGTGTACAAGCATTATAAGAAAAATAGTTTTCAGACCATCGCACTGAGTCGAAATATGTTAGATAATAAGGCCACAAAGTTTCTTAATAATGATAAAAGCAATACACGAATTTTAGACTACCAAAGTCAGGAAATCGAAAATAAAATACGAATTGAAAATACCCTGCGACTCAGCAAGTTTAAAATTAATTATGGTGCAGGAGCTGAGTATGTGAAGTATAACAATACGACCTATAATCTTTCATCACTGCCGACTGGTGTCATTGATACCATCGATTATCATGCTGACATAGCCTTTGTGAAATATGGTTTCTTTGGACAAATTAGCAAACCATTTTTTAATGATGCACTTACCTTGAGTGCGGGTTTACGTATGGATGGTAATTCATATTCAAGCAGTATGTCTAATCCATTGAAACAACTGTCGCCGCGCCTTTCAGCGTCCTACAAATTGACCAATCGGTTGAATGTCAATTTTAATTCAGGGTTGTATTATCAGACGCCCGTCTATACAATGCTTGGCTTTAAAGATTCATCTGGCGTATACATCAATAAACAAAACAACCTGCAATATATTCAATGCGCTCACTTGGTGGGCGGATTAGAATACAGTACCAATAAAAATAGCCGTTTTACAGTGGAAGGATTCTATAAGAAATACAACCATTATCCGCAAAGTGTACAACGTGGTTATTCGATGGCCAATACCGGTGGCGATTTTGGTGTAGTGGGTAATGAAGCTGTGAAATCGTTGTCTGAAGGCAGGGCCTATGGGATTGAATTATTTGCCCAACAAAAATTGTTTAAAGGCTTTTATGGTTTGATGGCGGTGACCTTGTTTAGAAGCGAATTCAGTAATGCCAATACGAATGCCTATGCTCCTAGTAATTGGGATCAACGCTATATTGTCAATCTTACGGCCGGTAAGAAACTTAAACGCAATTGGGAATGTGGTGCCAAATTTCGTCTAACAGGTGGGCGACCATACACGGCATATGACACATCGTTATCTTCAGTGACCTATGTTTGGGATGTAGCCAAACAAGGTCAATTTGATTATAATCGTATCAATCAAAGCCGACTTCCCTTTAATCATCAGTTGGATATCCGTATCGATAAGAAGTATTTTTTCAAGCATTGGAACCTGAACCTCTTTCTCGATATACAGAATTTGTATAAGTTTTCGGCGGCAGAACAAGATATCCTAACTGTCAAACGAGATGCCAATGGAAATGCCTTACTAGATCCTTCATCAAGCAATCCGTCCCGCTATCAGATGCAGTTTCTGAATAATACGACAGGCACCGTGCTGCCTACGATCGGTTTGATTGTGGAGTATTAGGGTAATTCGTTCCTGCGCGCAAGAAATTTAGGAGTGTTGAATAGCTACTTATACCATTCTATTCAATGATGGAATGTTTAGATCCGTTTGAATATGCTGTATTCTTCTGCGTCAAAATTGCTTCCGATAAAGCTCGGGTTCAAGGTATTCTTCTTACTATTATTCCATTACATTCCCGTACATTTACATTCTAAAATCAAAATCAAATGCTAGCTAATTCTCCGGCCATTATCATCGCAGTGATCATAGTGGCCATTATCTTTTCAGGCATCTTTACAGTTCAACAAGGCTCCATTGCCGTCGTTACTATGTTCGGTAAATATCGCAGGGTTCATCGTCCAGGTTTGAATTTCAAGATTCCTTTTTTTGAAAAAATATTCAGACAGATTTCAATCCAAAACCGTTCAGTGGAATTGCAGTTTCAGGCAATTACACTCGATCAGGCCAATGTTAACTTCAAGGCCATGTTACTCTATGCTGTGTTGAATCAGGATGAAGAATCGATCAAAAATGTAGCCTTTAAATTTGTCGACGACAGAAGTCTTATGCAAGCCTTGATCAGAACAATTGAAGGTTCTATTCGAGCATTTGTAGCCACTAAAAAGCAATCCGAGATCTTAGGTCTTCGTGGTGAAATTATTCTTCACGTAAAAGAACAAATTGATGTGCAACTCGAAAGCTGGGGCTATCATTTGATTGACTTGCAGATTAATGATATTTCGTTCGATGAGGAAATTATGAAATCGATGGCCCGTGTGGTGAGCAGTAATAACCTTAAATCAGCCGCTGAAAACGAAGGACAAGCCTTATTGATTACGCGCACGAAAGCTGCAGAAGCGGAAGGTAACTTTATTAAAATATCAGCCGAAGCCGAAAAGCAAGCCGCTCAGTTACGCGGACAAGGTGTCGCCTTATTCAGAGAAGAAGTTGCACGTGGTATGGCTTCAGCAGCGAAAGAAATGGAAGATGCCAAACTTGATGCATCCTTTATTTTGTTTTCAATGTGGACCGAATCAATCAAGCATTTTGCAGAAAATGGCAAAGGAAATACGATTTTCCTTGACGGCTCTATCGACAAGATGCAACGCACGATGCAGGAATTAATGAGTGTCACCGAGGCGACTAAAAAATAACGTGTTGCCGGATGCAGTTTAATGACGTCGTTGGTCAACACGAATTGATCGCTAAGATAATTACATTAGTCAATAACCATCATTTGCCGCACGCCCTTATGTTAGCGGGTGCTGAAGGAAGTGGTGGATTGCCGTTGGCATTAGCTACTGCTCAATTTATTCTTTGTACCGATAAACATGCAACAGATTCCTGCGGTGCTTGTTCGTCGTGCACGAAGATGGGTAAGATGCAGCATCCTGATATTCATTTTTCATTTCCAACGGTTAAGAACAAGGATAAGATTCCTACGAGCAATGATTTTATACGAGAATTCAGGGAGTTTGTTGCAGAGAATCCGTATGGCAATGATACCGATTGGTTGAAGTTTTTAGATACCGATAAGCAAGGTAATATCACTGCGTTGGAATGCCGCGAAATTATACAGAAGCTGCAACTCAGAAGTTTTGAAAGCGAATATAAAATTCTGATTATGTGGTATCCTGAATACCTCGAAAAAGAAGGGAATATTTTACTTAAACTCATTGAGGAACCTACCGATAAGACCTTACTGTTTTTTGTGACATCAAATGTGGAAGGGATTTTGCAAACGATTCAATCGCGTACACAACTCTTCCCATTAAAACGTCTCACCGATCTTGAAATCAAAGAGGCCTTAATGAAGAAGGGTGTTAATGAAATCAAGGCAGTACACTATGCTCGCATTGCTGAAGGTAATTTTCATCAGGCGCTGAGTCTGATATCAGGTGAGGAAAATGATGTGGTCAACACACTTCGTAATTGGCTCAATTGTATGTATGCCAATAAAGGTATCGAATTGGTTGAATGGGTCAATGGGATGGCTGAATTGAATAAGGAGGCACAAAAAAAGTTTCTAGAGTATGTGATACAATTACTTGAGCATCTGATTCGAGTGAGAACAATTGGTGCACAGAATCTCGTGTTATTAGAAAGTGAGCAAAAAATGATCGATGTGCTAATTGCCAAGGGGATGAGTGATTTTTCGATCGCTGAAATCAACGATTTGCTGAATTACAGCATTTATGAAATAGAACGAAATGCAAACACAAAAATTCTATTTCATTCATTATCTTTACGAATTCAAAAAATAGTGCTTCGGAAAAATAGGACGTACACCTCATAATCTGGACAACCATTTTGAACGACTGTTTTCGCAATCTTTATACATGCGCAGCGGTCTATAATTATTAACTTTTTAAACGATATATACAATATGGGATGTGGAAGTTGTGGAACAGCAAAGAATGGCGCCTTGCCTACAGGCTGTAAAGATCACGGTTCGTGTAAAAGTGGCGGATGTAATAGGTTAAATGTGCATGATTGGCTGAGTTTATTGCCAGTGTCAGATTTTTCAAAACCTTATCCGTTTATTGAAGTAAGCTTCAATCATGGTAGTCGAAAAGAATATTTTAAAGCGCAGAATCCTTTGTCATACGAAAAAGGAGATTTGATAACTGTCGAAGGAAGTGGCGGATATGATCTTGGCGTAGTAAGTCTTACCGGAGAATTGGTGAAATTACAAATGAAAAAGAAGGGCGTCAGTGAGAAGAGTGACGAGATTAGACGTGTTCTTCATCCAGCCACAGAAGCCGAATTGGATCGTATGGACGAAGCCAAGAAACACGAAAAGGAAATGATGATTCGATCACGCGTGATTGCTCGTGATTTGAAACTCGATATGAAGATAGCGGAAGTGGAAGTACAGGCCGATGGTAAAAAAGCGACCTTCTTTTATACAGCTGAAGATCGCGTAGATTTTAGAGAGTTGATTAAACGTTTCGCTGGTGATTTTAAAATTAAAGTTGAAATGCGCCAAATTGGTATCCGTCAGGAAGCTGCCAAAGTTGGAGGTATCGGTAGCTGTGGACGCGAACTTTGTTGTAGCACCTGGTTAAACGATTTTAAATCAGTGAGCACAACAGCAGCTCGGTATCAAAACTTATCTATCAATCAAACAAAATTATCTGGTCAGTGTGGTCGACTCAAATGTTGTCTCAACTATGAACTTGATACGTATATGGATGCACTTCGCGTGTTTCCTGTCAATGCAGATCGTATCAAGACGAAAGTGGGGACTGCCAATCTACAAAAGAAAGATATCTTCAAAAATCTGATGTGGTATAGCTACGAACGCAGTAATACCTTGTATCCATTAAGTCTTGAACGTGTCAATGAAATTCTTGAGTTTAATAAGAAAGGAATTTTTCCCGATGAATTACAACCGGTGGAAGTCATTAAGAAGGCTAGCCTTGCCGAGAAGAATGATTTTGTTGATGTAGTAGGTCAGTTCAGTCTGAAATCGCTCGACAAAAACAGTAAGAAGAAAAAGAAACCAAGTGGTCGACCTGGCGATAGGGATGGTAATAAAGAGAATGGTCCAGATCAAGCATCTGCTCGTCCGAATCCGAATGCAGGTCAAGGAAATAGACAAGGGCAACAAGGTCGAAGACCCAATCCAAACCCGAATGCTAATCCAAATCCTAATAGACAACCTAAACCACAGGAAGCACGAACGCCAAATCAAGGAGGACCTGACGCTGCGAAAGGACAAACTCCACGACCGAATCATCCACCAAAAGGTCCACGACCGAATCATCCGCAAGGGCAAAAGTCAGCCCCAGCTCAAGGTCCAAATCCTGAACAAGGTGCAAAGCAAAATCAGCCTCAAGGCCCACGACCGAATCAAGGTCCAAGAAATAACCGTGGTGGCAATAACAAACCGGCAAATCCAGCAGGGGAGGCTAAGGCCGAAGGCTAGTAGTATGCAGTAAGGTGATGTTGCTAATGTGGTCTAACAAGCGTTAAATCAACACACTTTCGTGAGGTATTTTCGTGTGTCGTGTGATCCACATGAAGCCAAGACAAGGTTGTATTAAAAGGGATGTTATCCAGGAACTCTTGAAATATATTTATCCATTTCCTTCATCTGTTCAAGAATCTGTTCGTTCTTAGGCTTACAAGCTTTTGCTCGTTGGTAATAGGATTTCATTCCTTTGAAATCACGACGTTCACCACAGATACTAGATAATTGTAAGTAGGCAGAGGCCTCTGAATCCTTATCAGGTAAACCAATTGAAATTGCTTTACGAAGGTTTTCATAAGCACCTTTCTTGTCGCCTTTTTTATAGGAAATCATTCCTAACTGCAGATAAGCGCCACCCTCGACACTTTTATCGCCAATGCCAGCATCCAAACTTTTACGGATATCTTCTTCGGCAGATTCAAAGTTTTCACTCATCGTTGAGAAATTTGATTTCAACATATAATAGGCCGAACGAACAGGTTTGTATAATAGTTTAGGGTATTTAACGCGATTCAATAGGCTTTGTGCTCCTTCAATATCACCATCCTCCACATGTTTTTGAATTAATGTGATTGGGCCTATCATGAAATGTGCTACGACCATCAAGATGGATACTAAAAAGAAGATCCAACTGACCCAGATACCATGATTGACTTGCAGAGTAACCAATACGCCTAGTGCGATTAATAGGATGGCTAGAGGTAATCGGTACAAGACAATAAATCTTCTGAATAATTGCATAGAAATAAAATTGAGGTGCGAAACTACGTGATTTTAAAGGATAATAAAAGTTGGAATTATCTTATTTTGGTGAAGCGGCCATCTTTACTCAACTTCAATATGGTTGATGGTTGTTTGGTTGAAATATCATCTTGTCTCCAATGAACGACATAGTCGACATGTTCTTTGATGGTATTTGTAATGAGTGAAAAATGAATTGGGCTCGGTTCCCCACTGATATTAGCCGAAGTCGAAACAATAGGTTGACGGAAGCGCTTGATTAATGATCGACAAAAGGGGTCATTGGTAATACGCACTGCCACACTTCCATCTTCGCCTAACACACTAGAAGGCAGATTAATAGCTTGTTCATAGATGATGGTCGTTGGCTCTGTAAACTTCGATAGAATACTTTCTAGGTCGGGTAATGGATTGGCGATAAAGTTTGATAACTGTTTGACATCTGTCATTAATAAGACAAAACTTTTTTTTGCATCGCGATGTTTGATCTTGAAAAGCTTTTCAATCGCTTGTTCGTTCATTGCATCACAACCTAATCCCCAAATGGTATCGGTGGGGTAGAGTATCACGCCTCCTAATTTTAATATATCGTTACTCACTTTAATATCTTGTTCGTAGTCCTTGATCATAGTATAGCATTTAGTTTTTTATAAATAGATAGTACCTTTTGTGCGGTAAGTTGATTATTGAATGTTTGCGCGTGCTGTAATCCTTTTTGTATGCATTGCACTCTGAAATCATGATCGAATAAAATACGTTTCATTGCATCAGCCATGGCCGATGTGTCAAGTGGATCGATGCATTGCGCTGCATCACCGCCTGCTTCTGTCAAGCTTGATCGGTTAGACGTGATCACCGGTGTGCCTGAAGCCATTGCTTCTAAGACAGGAATCCCAAAACCTTCCATCAATGATGGATATACAAGGGCGGTAGCATGTTGATAAAGGACAGGCATATCTTTTTGTATAGCATCTGATCTGAAATTATCCTCAAGAAAGATGATCTTCCCGGTGAGTTGTTCCTTCGTTATGTAATTCAGAACGTCTTCTTTATAGAGGCCGTTTCCTTTGCCGATAACCACAAGGTTGCAGGGTGTTTCCTGTTGCAGTTGCTTGAAGGCCATGCATATTCGCAACAAGTTTTTTCGTTCAATAATGCTTCCAACAGATAAGAAATAAGGGGTTTGTAGGCCATAATGGTCAAGAACAGTTTCCTTCTGATTGGGATTCGCACGCGTGAAAAATCGTTGATCGCATGACTGGTAACAGACTTCTATCTTTTCAGGAGGCACAGCATACAAATCCACTAAATCCTTTTTAGTACTTTCACTAATGGCAATGATGATGTCGGCATGTTTGCAGGCATACTTGAATTTTTTTCTATAAATGATAACATCATTTTTCTTGTATTGATCTGGATAATGTTCAAAAATTAGATCATGAATCGTTACCACTTTTTTTATCTTACTGCGATGAATGCCGAAAGGAAGTTCATTGCTTAGTCCGTGATAGATGTCAACCCTTTTTTCAATATCACCTATCATCCAACGACTTCGCCATAATGAAGGTAGAAGCGCAGATACTATTCCTGAAGGATTTATTTCTATAAGTTGCTTCGAATGAAATGAATACAGTGAACTCTTTTTTGGATTGAATAGATAGTAGGTATTGTCTGGAAAAAATGACGACAATGCATCAATTATAGTGCGGCTATAATTGCCCAACCCGGTTACATTATGAAAAGCACGTTTAGCGTCAAACCCAATATTCATGAACAAAATAATATGCTGCAAGGTACATAAGTGCACTTGAATATTTCACTTCTTTGATAGGATGAAGTGTTGTATATAGTAATTGGGCATAGGCGTTTTATTTATCATTTGAAAAATTGCGGTACTCTTTTATGAAGTAGTATGTTTGCAAAAAAAAGATCGTATGTCATTAATGAATAAGATACAAGAAGCCTGGGCAAACAGGGAGTTATTGAAAAGTGCCGACTACGCGCAGGCGGTTCGTGATGTGATTGAAGAAGTTGATAAAGGTCGTTTGCGTGTAGCGCAACCTGACGGTGAAGGGTGGGTGACGAATGAATGGGTTAAACAAGCTATTCTGATGTATTTCGGTATTCAGCAAATGGAAACATTCTCACTTCCTCCCTTTGAATTTTATGATAAGATGAAGTTGAAATCTGATTATGCATCGCAAGGTGTTCGGGCTGTTCCACATGCCGTCGCTCGCTATGGTGCGTTTTTAGCTCGCAATGTGGTTTTGATGCCTTCGTATGTAAATATCGGTGCGTTTGTTGATGAAGGCACAATGGTTGATACGTGGGCCACTGTGGGAAGTTGCGCACAAATCGGCAAGAATGTTCATTTAAGTGGTGGCGTTGGTATCGGTGGTGTACTCGAGCCGTTACAGGCGAGTCCGGTTATTATCGAAGATGGTTGCTTTATTGGTTCGCGATGCATTGTTGTTGAAGGGGTTCACGTCGAAAAGGAAGCTGTGCTAGGTGCGAATGTGGTATTGACACAGAGTACAAAAATTATTGATGTTAGCGGTGCAGCACCTATTGAGTACAAAGGTCGTGTGCCTGCACGAAGTGTGGTTATTCCAGGAAGTTATACAAAGACGTTTCCTGCAGGCGAGTATCAAGTAGGGTGTGCCTTGATTATTGGTCAGCGAAAAGCTAGTACCGATTTAAAGACAAGTTTGAACGACGCGCTCCGCGATTTTAATGTGAGTGGTTAAATGATGTCAACGCTATCGGTTTACTCATTGAAAAACTCAGCAAGATTTCCAAAGTATACTTCATTCCAGCCTTCAACGATATCATCATAGGCTTCATCTGGAATATTTGTATGCCTAAGTTCTACTGACGTAACCTCATCTTTTGGATGTAATTTAAGTGTCACAATCGAAGGCGTTTCTTCATCACCGAAATACCATTGTTGGACAACTTTCTTATTCTCTTCAAACGCAAGATTCATGCCTTCTATGGTTCCGTCCATAATGGAGAATTCAGTATTAGGTTCAGTGCTCATTGTTGCTTCCTCGTTGGTCCATATCTTGATGGCCATTGGGTTTGT
>CAIRSV010000282.1 GCA_903881265.1 uncultured Bacteroidota bacterium | reverse complement strand
AGGTTTGTATCGTTCGCGGCGAATAATTGACGATAGAAATGTCGTCAATTTTTGCAGTAATGATTATTTGGGCTTGTCGAAAAATGAAAACGTGGTCGCCGCTTTCAAAAAAGCGGCTGACGATTACGGTGTTGGTAGTGGTTCCGCGCATTTAATTTGTGGACATTCAAAAGCGCATCATTTGTTAGAAAAACACACCTTAACCAAATGGCAATTGTATTGGAAAGAAAACAGCATTTACAAAACTACTGAAAACCCATCAAAACCGAAATATTATGTATTGGATATGTTTCCATATCCTTCAGGTGCAGGTTTGCATGTAGGTCATCCACTCGGTTATATCGCAAGTGATATCTACGCTCGCTACAAACGACTCAAAGGATACAATGTGCTGCATCCAATGGGCTTTGATTCATTCGGTTTACCCGCCGAACAGTATGCCATCGAAACCGGTCAGCACCCTGCTGTTACCACCGAAAAAAATATTGCCCGCTACAAAGAGCAACTAAATAATATCGGGTTCTGCTTCGATTGGAGCCGTGAAGTAAAAACATCTGACCCGTCATACTACAAATGGACACAATGGATTTTTTTGCAGTTATATACTAGTTGGTACAATCCTGAAACCAATAAAGCCGAACCGATTGAAGGGCTTATCAAAGAATATATAGAAAAAGGTATTGAGCTATCTGAAAACGATTTGATGAAACATCGCTTGGCGTATCGCGCTGAAAGTCTTGTCAATTGGTGCGAAGCACTTGGTACTGTGCTAGCGAATGACGAAGTGGTGAATGGTGTTTCCGAGCGAGGCGGACATCCTGTTGAGCGAAAACTGATGAGCCAATGGTTTCTGCGCATCACCTCCTTTGCAGAGCGATTACTCGACGGATTGAATCGTGTCGATTTTCCTGAAAGTTTGAAAGAAATGCAACGCAACTGGATAGGTCGAAGCGAAGGCGCTGAGCTGTCATTTCAACTACAGCCGTCGAATTCAGCGTCAAAGAATGAAACAGCAATTCATATTTTTACAACCCGACCTGACACTATTTTCGGTGTGTCGTTCTTGGTGTTAGCACCCGAACATCCCCTTGTGCAAGCGATTACATCAGATGAGCAACGAACGGAAATCACAGACTATCAGAAATATGTGTCAGCACGAAGCGAACGCGATCGTTTATCTGAAACAAAAAAAGTAACCGGTGCGTTTACAGGCGCGTATGCCATTCATCCATTCACAGGGAACAACATTCCAATTTGGATCGCTGATTATGTGCTGATGGGTTATGGCACAGGTGCTATCATGGCAGTGCCCTGTGGCGATAGTCGCGATTATGCATTTGCCAAACATTTCAATATTGACATACCTGCCATTTTTGAAAATAAAGACATCTCAGAGCAGGCTTATGAAGAAAAAGATGTGACCTATTGTGCATCCGACTTTATCAATGGACTGAATTACAAAGACGCCTCAGCGACTATGTTAGATGAAATCGAAGCACGACAGCTCGGTACGCGAAAAATAAATTACCGTATGCGAGATGCCGGATTCAGTCGGCAACGTTATTGGGGCGAACCGTTTCCAATTGTGTATGATGCCCATGGAAAGCCTATCGCGCTTAGAGAAAACGAACTGCCATTAGAGCTTCCGTATTTAGAAACTTATAGTGCAGGCCCGAATGGGAAAGGCCCCTTAGCCAATGCAACCGAATGGATGAATAGTTCAGCAGGTGTTAGGGAAACCGATACGATGCCGGGTTATGCGGGTAGTAGTTGGTATTACCTGCGTTATATGGATCCGCACAATGAGGACACATTTTGTGCAAAAGACATCAGCAGCTATTGGAATCAGGTGGATGTGTATATAGGTGGCGCCGAGCACGCTGTCGGCCATTTGTTGTATTCGCGTATGTGGTGTAAGGTACTAAACGATCTTGGCTATGTCAATCACGATGAGCCTTATAAAAAACTGATTAATCAGGGCATGATAGGCGGCAGTTCAAGGTTTGTGTATAGAATCAATGGCACCAATGTCTTTATTTCTAAAAACAGAATCGGCAGTTCATTAACGCCTGAAGAAAAGCTAGAGACCGGTATTGAAACCTTAGGTCAAGTAGACCAACTTCATGTTGATGTTACTATTGTCGATGGCTACGAACTTGATCTCGCGAAATTCCGCACTGTTAAAAATAAGGAGTATGCCGATGCGGTATTTATTTTAGACAATGGCAAATACATCTGTGGCGATGCGGTCGAGAAGATGTCCAAATCGAAATACAATGTGGTCAATCCAGATGATATTATCGAACAATACGGAACAGACACGTTCAGAATGTATGAAATGTTCTTAGGCCCGATTGAAGTCAGCAAACCATGGGATACCAAGGGAATCGAAGGGGTGCATCGCTTTCTGCGAAAATTGTGGCGATTGTATTTCGACGAAAACCAAGGATGCCTTGTTACGAATGAAACGGCAAGCAAAGACGAACTGAAAGTGCTTCATCAAACAATTAAGAAAATTGAATATGATACGGAGAATTTCGCCTTCAATACTGCTGTGAGTCAATTTATGATTTGTGTCAATGAACTAGCTCGTCTTAGTTGCAACAAGAAAGAAATCTTGGAACCACTGTTGGTGTTATTAACGCCATTTGCGCCCCATATCAGCGAAGAACTATGGCAGTCACTCGGCCATACAAACACCATATTAGATGCGGCCTACCCAGTACTGAATGACTCGTATCTACTTGAAAACTCATTTACGTATCCGGTGGCCATCAATGGGAAAACACGAACTGAAGTTGAGTTTGCGTTAGATGCAGATACAAGCTACATACAAGAAACTGTATTAAAAGATGCCACAGTACTAAAATGGATGGAAGACAAGCCCCTAAAGAAATTCATCTATGTCAAAGGCAAGATGATCAATGTGGTCGTTTAAGTGTGAAACCTATGTGAATTATTGCCTCATAAGAAATTCGTGACGTATTTTCGTCGACAGAGTTATGCGTTACCTATTCATATATATCGCTTTATTGTCGCTCATTTCAATTCAAGAAGTGCAGGCACAAACCATCATCAAAGGTGAAGTCAAAGATTTGGCAACTGATGATTTTTTGAGCAATGTGAATGTTAAGAATATTTACACACAAAAAGGAATGACCATTCAACAGGATGGACAATTCAAATTAGAAGTCCGAAAAGGAGAACTGATAGAATTCTCTAAGGTCGGTTACCAAACCATTCGCATTCGTATACTGAGTGAAAAAGAGCCCTTGTTTTATAAGATGGTTATGAACAAAGCGCCTGTCATGTTGCGCGAAGTCGATATCCGTGGCAAGCCACTCGATTTCAAGAAGGATAGTATCCGATATCGCGAAGTGTATGACATTGTGCTTCGTAAAGAACGAAAGGACGAGGTGGATATGCGCAGTATGCCATTAGCGATGTTGAGCAAAAAGAATCGGCAGGAATGGGCCTTTCAGGAAATGTATGAAAAATGGGAACGTGAAAAATATATTGACGTTGCGTTCAATGAAAGGCTCGTTTCAAAAATCACCTATTTGAAGGATGATGAGTTGAAAGTGTTTATGAAATGGAATCGACCTAGTTATGATTTCCTTCGAAATGCAACGGATTACGAATACCTCGATTTCATTAAAAGCCGCTATTACGAATACAAAAAAGGCAAGCAGTAAGTTGTTGCCATTTGCATATCGTAACACCCATGTGAAAGATAAGTCAGACCAATGCTATCCATTTCGTATCCCGTAAGTACGGGATAAAATGCCGAGTATAAACATAGGTTAAGAGCAAAACGGGGCACAAAGTTTCAGTCTGTTACTTCTGCAATGAGCATACTCTATGTGGGAACTAAGCGTTTAAGATATCCTTTTGACTGAATATGCTGATTGTTGTCGCAATGAACGAAAATTTGCTTTGCTACCATCCTTCAAAACACGGTTAATCCAATGATTT
>CAIRSV010000281.1 GCA_903881265.1 uncultured Bacteroidota bacterium | reverse complement strand
ATCGTACCTCCCGTAGCCTGAGCCGTTATTTGACCGGTAGCTGTGCCGAAGCAAAGTACGCTGTCCACCACAACTGAACTATAGGTAACTGGCGCTGAAGGCTGTGTCATCACAACACCGAAAGCTGTATCCGAACAGCCATTGGCGTTCATAATAATCAGGTTATATGTGCCCGCAGGTACACCGGTGTAAGACCCTATGGTTCCACCTGCACCACTTGCTGAAACAGTCATACCTGAAACAGGCCCTGGTTGATACATATAACTCGCTGCTGTATAGGTCGGTGTGCCGCTGGTAATGGTGACTGGTATCGTGCCCGTTCCACCGAAACAAGCCACTGGTGTAATGGTACCAATATTGATCTGTGGTTTTAATGGCAAGGCTAATGTCACTGCAGCGGTTGCTGTACAACCCAAGGCATCTTTCACTAAGATGGTATAGGTACCTGCACAAAGGTTGAAGAATTTGTTATTAGGCGCTACACTTGATACCACAGAATCTGCATATTGACCGGTGGCTATATTGAATGGCAACTTATAGAATTTTTTTTGTCCTGTTCCACCTGTAGCAATCGGCTGAAAGGTACCGTTACAGTTATTAGGGCAAGTCGGGTTGAGAATTGTAGCTGCACTCGTATTGATGACTAGCACCGCTGGTTGACTCAATACTTTGGTAGTGGTGGCCACACATAAGTTCGCATCCGTAACAGTCATCGTGTAGGTACCCGCCGGTAAATTATTGAAACAGTTTGTTGGTGTTGTTGTAAATAGGGTGTTCGAAAACGTTGGCAACATAGAGTATGTGTAGAGTGGCGTACCTGTCGTAGCCGTATTGAAACACAATTTACCGGTACTGTCTCCAAAACACAATGGATTGGTCACTGAAGGTGTAGGCATCACCAACAAGGTTGGATTCACTAGATTCTTCAAACCGGTTTTTGTACAACCATTCGCATCCGTTACTGTGACAGTGAAAACGGTTCCCAAGCCCGGGAAGACAAGGTTTTTCCACTTCGTGGGAGCCGCAGCCGATGGCAAAAAGATGGTACCTGCGAACGTAGGCGTGCAAACAAAACTATAAGGTCCAACACCACCCGATTGAGAAACAACCGAGATAGAATCTAAACTAAACTGATTATAACATGGCGGGCTTGCGCTCACACTTAAGTTAGGTGCGCCCAATGCCAATACCGACGGGCGATTCAAGGTAGTATCTTGGAGACAACCGCCTGCATCTTTTACGGTATAGGTCACAGGTGTTCCTCCTGAAACCGCATACACGGTATACCCAGGCATAGGCGCTGTAAACGTTCCGGCTGCTGCTGGCAATCCTCCACCGACCGCTTTGTACTGATAGGGAGAAAGTCCATTCACACCGCGCACCGTATCAAGATATTTCATAGTCACACAATCAAAACCCGTATGAATCGAATCTTTGAACGGAGCAGGGACTGTAAAGACAAGAGTCGCAGTCGTTGAATCTGATTTACCGCAAAGATCAAAAAATGCGTTGACAATCGGTGTTATGGTATAGGTACCCGGTGCCAAATTGCCCCCGAAATCTATTTTGATAGAATCGGTGGCATTACCAAAAAAGTTAGGATTGGCATTAGGCGCAGGATTCGTGCAACCTGAGCAGTTTAATGGTGTTACCGTAAACTGCGAAGTGAGTAATGAGGAAATGTTTACATCCGCACCTCCTGGTAAACCTACCTGATCGCAACGAACAGGCTCTGATAAACGTATTTTCACAAACGACACCGGTGAACAAGGATCAAAAGGCGCTACGGCCAACAAATAAGGTTTCTTGGTATCGTTAATACTGGCAGTCGACCCATTGAAATTAAGTGTAAAGCCAGCAGTGTTACCACCACTTGGGTTACTGATACCGATGATGTAGGTATTGCCCGCTGTGATCGTTACATTGGGTTCGAAATTTGCTGCCGGCAAGCCACCGGTTAGAATACCCGTAGCACCATTACCTGCTGCATTACATTCAATAATCGATGTCAGTGAGCCACAACCTGTGGTTGAAATATCCCATAAAGCCCAGTCAAGATCTGACGCTACTGAAAGACTATCATTCGAGTTTAACCTGAAATTCAGTGTGCCCGTCGTATAGCAAGTAAATCTATAATAGACCCAGTTTGAGGCATAGGCAAACGTACCAGTCGAACTCGCACAGGTAACCATTGGATTAAAAGCCGGAGCCGTCGTATATGAAAAGTTACTATTTACAGCATTACCGCAAATAACTCTCGCATTGCACGGCGTCGCGCTCTCACATTGATTTAAAAGTACCTGCGCATTGCCTTGTACTATAAAACCGGCAATAAGGATAAGAGAGGTAATGATTCTTTTCATAAAACGTAAATATTGAAGTAAAACAATTGTTATTTCTGTAAATTGAAAGGCTAAAGTAATGTGAAAACCGCTGTGGGACAAACTTTTTTTGTCATGTTATTTCAATATTTGACAAGCAGCGTTTCACTGCCATCAAAAACGGCATAGGTATTAAACGTAATCCAGTCGCCTATATTGATGAAAGTGGCATCTGCATTAAGTTTCAGCAAACAAGGAATGTGACGATGGCCAAATATAAAATAATCATATCTGTTGCGCTGCAGCAGGTCATTTGCGTATAAAAGCTGATATTCCTGGTCGGGAGACTTCATTTTAAGGTCTTCATACTTATGCTTGGGACCCAAACGGCTGAAGAAATCGGCTAGCCATAAGCCCACATCAGGATGTAACTGACGATAAATCCATTGCGAAAGCGGATGATGAAGCAGGCCTTTCAGTAAACGATATTTCTTGTCTTCCTTAGCGACCCCATCGCCATGTGCTAAATGAAAAAGTTTATCGCCGATTTCAACGTTTTGTACCGACTTATGCACCCTAACATTCAATTCCTTTTCAAAATAACCGTGCATCCACAGATCATGATTGCCCGTAAAGACAATGACATCGATACCCATATCTGAAAGTTCGGCCAATTTACCTAGAAAGCGAACCGTACCTTTTGGGACCACTCGTTTGTATTCCATCCAAGAATCAAACAAATCGCCAAGGAGATAAACCTGTTGCGCATCGTGTTTGATGCTATCAAGCCATTGACAAACCCTTATTTCGCGCAGACGGGTAGCTTCATAATCAGGAATACCGAAATGAAAATCGGAAGCAAAATAAATTTTTTTTCCTTCCTGAAGCACGATATGTTCTGTGGCCAAACTCATCAAGGTGTAAATATACTATTCCGATCAGTTGCGGTTCTATTTTTTTCAAAACATCCTGCTAGGTTCACCTTACATTTTTCACTGATGGACTTTTATGTGGCCACAAAATGACAAAAACGAGATTTAGATATTCACCGCGCAATTTCCTGAGATTCATCAAAAGAAGAAGCCAATTTTAATATGCTGCCCTATATTTGCCACCCAAAAAATAAAAACATGAAACGAATTCTATTCTCGCTGCTTTTAGTGGCATCGCAACTGGTGTCGCGGGCAGATGAAGGTATGTGGATGCCACTGCTGCTTTCACAAAACTATGCAGAGATGCAACGCTTGGGTCTAAAACTCACACCTGAACAAATCTACGACATCAACAAAAGCTCCCTCAAGGATGCGATTGTCAACTTTGGCGGGTGTACCGCTGAAATGATTTCTGATAAGGGCTTGTTGCTAACCAATCATCACTGCGGATTTGATGCTATATCAAAACTCAGTACTGTTGGTAATAATATCCTGATGAATGGATTTATGGCAGGTAATCAGGCCGAGGAACTTCCTTGTCCGGGTGTGACCGTGAAGTTCTTGGTGCGTATCGAAGATGTCACCGAGAAGGTTCGAAATTTTATTGGTAAGGCCTATGGCAAAGAAGTGGAGACAAAATTCGATGAGATTTCAAAGGCGATTACGAAGACAGCGAACGAAGAGAATACCTATGAAAGTGATGTAAAATCGTTTTATGCGGGTAATAAATACTTCCTTTTTGTGTATCAGAAATTCACCGATGTCCGTTTAGTGGCAACACCTCCAGAAAGCCTTGGAAAGTTTGGCGGTGATACCGACAACTGGATGTGGCCTCGTCATACCTGCGACTTTTCTATGTTCAGGATCTATTGCAATAATGACAATAAGCCGGCAGCCTATTCGGCCAATAACCGCCCTTTTGTTCCTAAGCATCATTTGCCTGTTTCGTTGAAAGGTGTAAAAGAAAATGATTATACCATGATCATGGGCTATCCAGGACGCACAACCCGCTATCTTACATCGTATGGTGTAGATTTAGCTACGAACGTTAGCAATCCAGCATTGGTAAAAATTCGCGATAAGCGATTGTCTATTATGCGCGAAGATATGGGGAACGATATGGCTGTAGAATTGCAATATGCGTCGGCGTATGCACGTTTGGCTAATTATTGGAAATATTTTCTCGGGCAAACAGAGCAGCTGAAAAACTTACGTATCCTTGAGAAGAAACAACAGGAAGAAGAAGCCTTCAATAACTGGGCGCAGGACAATAATAAGGACCTAAAGAACGTGATGCCCGACTATCAAAAAGCCTACGCAGAATATTCACCGTATGCCAAGCATGCAACCTTTTTCACCGAGGCCTTTCTTGCATCTTCGCTGACCAAAATCGCCCTGAGTTTTGATAATATCGAAAAGGCCATTAAAGCCGGTGTAAGTGATGATTCGCTTGAAACACTTTGTAAAAAAGTAATCGCCAATCGCAAGTCGACCTTAGCAAACACCTATCTGCCGCTTGACAAAAAAGTGTTTGCCGCCTTGAACCTAATGTATTATCAAGATGTCACAAAATCGCAGCATCCCTCAGTATTCAATGATATATTTGAAAATTATGGTTCCGACGATTGGAAGAAAACCTTCGACGATTTTACCAATGATCTCTATGAAAATACCGCCTTACTCGACAGCGAAAAATTTATGAATCTTTGCAATGCCGAACATATCGAAAAGCTTATGAAAGATCCGGCTATCCATTATGCATTAAACGTAATGCATAATTATAAAGACAATTACGAAGCGAAGATCAATGAGTTTTCTTATGAAATGTTTGACTTGAACAGATCATATCAGGGCGGCTTATTAGAGAAGAATAAAAACAAACTGATGTATCCAGATGCGAATTCAACGATGCGTGTTACCTATGGTAAGGTTTGCGCGTATAGCCCGAAGGACGCCGTATCCTTTAAATACTATACACTGGCGGATGGCTTGCTTGAGAAATACAAAGCAGGTGACCGTGAATTTGACTTGCCAGCCAATGTCGTTGACTTGCTAAAAAATAAAGATTTTGGTGCCTATGCCGATAAGGAACTTGGCAGCCTCGTAACTTGTTTTATCACAAACAATGATATTACAGGCGGCAATTCAGGCAGTCCGGTGATCAATGCCAATGGCGAACTGATAGGTTGCGCCTTTGACGGAAACTGGGAAGCAATGAGCGGTGATGTCGCGTTCGATACACGTTTCAAACGTACTATTTGTGCCGATACACGCTATATCATGTGGGTGGTCGACAAGGTATTGAAGGGGCATCATTTACTCGATGAAATGAATGTAATCAAGTAAGAAGATATCCATATCAACAAAATCCCCCGGCACTCTTGTCGGGGGATTTTTATGTATAGCACGACGAGTATTAACCTAATTTGTTTGCAAATGGATTATTGATTCAATGATGAATATTATTGCGCAAGTTGCATGTCGAGCTTCATAAAAAAGTTTGCATTGACATCGCAAACTCACATAAAGCGTTGTGTACAATTCTTGATAATAAATACCCGCCCCCTTTTATTTAATAATCATCTTGAGGCCCTGACAGCTATGTGATTTGCTGTCGGCACCTTTGACTTTTACGTTTTCAATAGAAACAGTATCCCCTTTATAACTGCGTTCTACAAAAAGACTCGCAAGTGATTTAGGTATGGTATTGCCTTCACACTGAAAGGTAGAATAATCCGTAAAGATGATAGGCAATCCT
>CAIRSV010000280.1 GCA_903881265.1 uncultured Bacteroidota bacterium | reverse complement strand
CAAAAGCTCCTCCACAAATAAATAAAATATTCTGCGTATTCACCTTGACCATTTTTTGATCGGGATGTTTTCGACCGCCCTGTGGAGGAACAAGCACTTCTGCGCCTTCCAATAATTTGAGCATAGCCTGTTGAACACCCTCGCCGCTTACATCACGTGTAATGGACGGGTTATCACTTTTACGACCTATCTTATCAATTTCATCAATAAAAACGATCCCTCTTTCTGCCAATTCAACATTATAATCTGCTGCCTGCAATAAGCGTGACAAAATACTTTCAACATCTTCACCCACATAGCCTGCCTCAGTAAATACAGTGGCATCAGCAATAGCGAAAGGCACATTCAGTAATTTGGCAATGGTTTTGGCAAGCAATGTCTTTCCGGTTCCTGTCTCGCCAACCATGATGATATTCGATTTTTCAATCTCCACTTCATCAACCACTTTTTGTCCTAATCGTTTGTAATGATTATAAATAGCCACACTGAGTACTTTCTTGGCATCATCTTGTCCGATAACATAAGTATCGAGATGTTTTTTGATATCAATTGGTTTATAGTTAAACGGACTTATCCCAGCCGTTTTTTTAGCACTTGTTACATCGGCTTCGTTATCAAAACCTAATTCCTGTTTAATGATACTTGCCGCATTTTCTATGCATTCATCACAAATTGTTGCTTTCGCTCCGCTAACGATCATTCGAACTTCTTCACTTGTTTTCAAACAAAATGAGCATTGCAGCGTTTTTTCTTTTGCCATCGGACAAAAATAAAGAATATTTAAAAGATATTTGTGTTTTGAAATTAATAGAATGCAAATACCTCTTAAACTCGGACATAATTTTACGTTTCATGAAATGTTTGACATTTCGTTACTGAATACCCGATTTTCAACGCATAAGAGATTAAGGGTATTTCATAATCACGGCACTCGATGTGCAATGCCTGCATGTGGGAAAGAAGGCGTTTATCTTATTAAAGCTAAAAACACAGATGGCGGATTTCATATCGACTTATATACAAATGAATTTGAATTAATGACCATCGATCACATCATGCCAAAAAGTAAAGGCGGAACTAACTCGTTAGAAAACCTTCAACCGATGTGCCATAGTTGTAATACAAAAAAGGCAGATAAAATATAAAGGTCATACGAATTGTTACGAGTTATGTACACGCAGTTTTTAACTTGTGGTCCTCGTACTGCAATTTGTGATAAAAGAGGAATTGAACCAATATTCCTTACTCGTGCGATGTTCTAAAGTGACAGATGGGGTAAAATAACCTATGAAAATTATGACAGAAAGGTATTAGGGTTGAATTTTAGTTTAAATTTACACCTTAACTCCTTCGTTTATGAACCACACTATTTCTGCCATCCGCATTCTCTATTCCCTCTTGGTGTTTTCAATTTTTACACCCATTCAATTCGCCTATGGACAGCGAAATAGTGCTCAAACCACAGGTGTTATCCTTGCATCAGAATTTCACGTAACAAAACCGCTTCGTGAAATTTTTGCAGAGCACCCAGTAGATGAAACAACGCGTTATCAAAATGAGGAATCAGAAGATAGAGAACATCGTAAACCTCAAAAATTTCGATTCAGCGTGAAGGATGGTCCTCAATTTGGTAATGAGGAAAAATCCATACAAAAAACAATGGGCGATGTACCGCCTCTTCCCATTCGAGCAAACTGGGCTGGTCAGTCTGCAAGCGGATTCAGACCATTCGACCCATCGGGTGCTGTCGGTCCTAATCATTATGTGCAGATGATTAATTCCACGACATTCAAAGTCTATAATAAAACCTCGGGCGTTGTGTTATTAACAGCAACACTTGGCAATTTGTGGAGCCCGGCCACAGCAAATGCAGGTGACCCAATTGTCCTATATGATAAAGCAGCAGACCGATGGTTTCTTGCACAATTTGGTTCTGCGAATCAAATTTATATCGCAATATCACAAAGCAATGACCCCACAGGTTCTTATTATGCGTATACGTATACCTCACCCCAATTCCCTGATTATTTAAAGTTTTCTGTTTGGAGCGATGGCTATTATATGACATCGAACCAAGGTACGCAAAAGGTATTCTCATTCAACAGAGCTGAACTACTAGCCGGCACACCCGGCGCTCGTTCGATTTATGTAAATTTCAATCCACCTAATGCTGGTTTCTTTGCGCCATTACCTGGCGATGCTGCCGATGGAACTCTGCCCCCTACTGGCACACCCTGTCCGATATTTTCTTATTCCGACAATGGATGGGGAACAGGTTATAGCGATGCGGTGAATATATACCAAATGAGTGTCAATTGGGTTCCAACCACACCTACTGCAAGTATCACGCTTTCAGGTATTTTACCCACAGCAGCCTTTGATGGCTCGTATAACGCTAATTGGGATGACTGCCCTCAACCGAATACTACACAAAAACTTGATGGCATCGGAGGTGTATGTATGTATAGAGCCCAATTCAAATCATGGACTGGTTATAACACAGTCGTTCTTAATTGGGGCGTTAAATCAAGTAGTACTCAACGTAGTATCAAATGGTGTGAATTAAGACAAAATCAGACAACGAATACGTGGTCAATTTATCAAGAAGGAATATACAGACCAGACACAACCGCCACGAGATGGATGGGCAGTATTGCGATGGATAACAATGGATCCATCGGCTTAAGTTATTTAAAATCAAATTCGACATCTATCTTCCCGGGCATTTATTATACTGGACGAAGAAGTTGCGACCCATTAGGTACCCTTCCTGTTATTGAAACTATAGTGATAGCAGGAACAGGTTCACAAACTGGAACCAATAGAGTTGGTGATTATTCACACACTACACTCGATATGGATGGCATTACATTTTGGAATACGAGTGAGTATATGGGAGGAACCACGGGAGGAAGTGCAGCTAAAACAAGAATTTTTTCATACCAAATTGCACCATGCAGCAATCCTGCATCCGTCACCATTGCAATCACATCAGGAAGTAATCCGCAATGTGCGGGTGCTAGCGCAACATTCACCGCCACGCCAAGTAATGGCGGTTCTGCGCCCATTTACCAATGGCAAGTAAATGGCATTAATGTAGGCACTAACAACCCTGTATATACTAGCAGTTCGTTGACGAATGGCCAGGTAGTCACCTGCATTATGACATCCAATCTCTCGGGTGTAATTGGCAGTCCTGCTACATCAAATGCAATCACAATATCCATAAACCCGAATGTAACACCGTCGCTTAGCATTGCACTAACCGGAGGTTCAAATCCTGCGTGTGCTGGTGCAGCTCTTACATTTACTGCAATACCAAGCAATGGAGGAACGCCAGTTTACCAATGGAAAGTCAATGGTGTTAATGTTGGAACGAATAGTTCAACGTACAGTACAAGTACATTAACGAATGGACAAATCATTACTTGTACTATGACATCTAGTTTAGGTTGTGCTACTCCTGTCACAGCTACATCTAATGCAATCACAATGACCATAAACCCGAACGTAACACCGTCGCTTAGCATTGCACTAACAGGAGGTTCAAATCCTGCGTGTGCTGGTGCAGCGCTTACATTTACTGCCACGCCAAGCAATGGAGGAACGCCAGTTTACCAATGGAAAGTCAATGGTGTTAATGTTGGAAACAAT
>CAIRSV010000279.1 GCA_903881265.1 uncultured Bacteroidota bacterium | reverse complement strand
TTGGTGCGATATTCTGCGAGAAAAAAAGGCGTCCAGGCTTCGTGCCGAATCATTTTTTGATGAAATAAATCTTCAAATGTATGAGAAAAAGGCCCGTGGCCGATATCATGTAATAGAATAGCCACTTTGGCTCCTTGTTCTTCCGCTGCAGTAATCGCAATTCCTTTTTGTCGCAATTCAGTAATCGCATTATGCATGAGATGATAAGCCCCTAACGAATGATGCAATCTCGTATGCACCGCACCCGGATAGACCAAATAGGCAAGCGCCATTTGTTTAATTCTACGCAGTCGCTGATAATAAGGATGTGAAATAATCTGAAAGACCAACGCATCATCGATGGTGATAAATCCATGCACAGGATCATTGATAATTTTACGCAATACGTTCGTTTTAGAATGTAAAAGTATTGAATTGAAGCGTAAAACAGCAGACTGCATTCAATTTACATCGTACAGACATGACCATCATTTGATTTGCAAGTCGATTGAATCGTTTGCTAGCATTCGATTGACAGCGTTTTCAATGGATTCTATCTATTCGAAGCCACAGATCAATGCATCGTATGCACTACCATTTTCTTAAAATTATCACAACAACATGCTTACATCCAATAGCTGAGCAATATTTTATAACTTGCGGCGTTAGTATCACTCAACACTTACTTTCACTAAAACAGACGATTATGACGACAAAAATTCTTTGGATAGATGACGAGATGGATTCACTGAAATCTCAAATAATGTTCCTTGAAAATAAAGGGTACAATGTAGAAACCTTTTCGAATGGCTATGACGGACTCGAATACCTAAAAGCCAATCATATCGATGTTGTGCTGCTCGACGAAAGTATGCCAGGCATGACAGGTCTTGAGACACTTTCACAAATCAAAGAATACAATGTCAACCTGCCTGTGGTAATGGTGACAAAAAATGAAGCCGAGAATATCATGGAAGACGCTATTGGCGCGCAAATCACCGATTACTTAATAAAGCCGGTGAATCCAAATCAGATTCTGCTAACATTGAAAAAAATTATCGATTCGAAGACCTTAGTCAGTGAAAAAACAACGCAAAACTATCAGCAAGAATTTCGCAATTTATTTCTTGCCTTGAATTCAAATCCCGACTACAAGGAATGGTGCGACTTGTATAAAAAATTGGTGTATTGGGAATTGGAAATGCAAAAATCTGATAGTCCAGAGATGTTGGAGATTTTTAGTTCACAAAAAGAAGAAGCCAATAATGAGTTTTGCAAATTTGTCGATAAAAACTACATGAAATGGATCAAAGCTGGTAATGAAAGCGCGCCAGTCATGAGTCATACCTTGATGCAGCACCATTTATTCCCATCACTTGAAAAAGGCAAATCAACCTTCTTTGTGTTGATTGACAATTTGCGTTGGGATCAATGGAAAACCATACAGGCCAAATTTTCCGAACTTTTTAGAATCACCGAGGAAGATCTATTCTGTGCTATTTTGCCTACAAGTACGCAGTATAGCAGAAACTCAATCTTCTCAGGAATGATGCCTGTTGATATAGAAAAAAACTACCCAATCGAATGGAAAAATGATGATGAAGATGGTGGTAAAAATTTATATGAAGAAATGTTCTTCGATGACCAATTAAGAAGGCGTGGCTTAAAAGATCTAAAATTCTCGTACACGAAAGTCACAAATCATGACCACGGCGAACAACTGGTCAATAATATCCAAAATCTGTTGCATAATGATATCAATATCATCGTGTATAATTTCGTAGATATGCTTTCGCATGCACGCACAGAAATGGAAGTATTGAAAGAACTCGCCAATGACGAGGTATCCTATCGATCGCTCACCAATAGTTGGTTTGAGCATTCTCCGTTATTCCAGGCATTGAAAAAAGTGGCCGATAAAAATATCAAGCTCGTTGTCACCACAGATCATGGTAGTGTGCAGGTAAAAACGGCTAGCAAGGTTATTGGCGATAAGCAAACGACATCTAACATTCGATATAAGCACGGACGCAATCTTAATTATGATGGCAAAGCTGTGCTCGCATTTCGAGAACCGCATGATATCGGGTTGCCTAAACCAAATTTCAATTCTAGTTTCATCTTCGCAAAAAACGATGGCTACCTTTGTTATCCCAACAACTACAACCACTTCGCTAATTATTTCCGCAACACCTTCCAACACGGCGGCGTATCCTTGGAAGAAATGTTGATTCCAGTTATAAAGATGGAAAGCAAGTAGCGATAGCAAGAAACGCGTTCTATGATTGCCATTACCAATTAACTACATTTTTTTGTAAGTTTACCCCATGAACATTGCCATCATTGGTTCCGGGAACATCGCCACCTTTTTCGCCACAAAATTTTTTGAAGGTGGGCATACAATCGTGCAGATTATTTCCCCTACACATCATAACGCGCAGGCCTTAGCGTCGAAATTCAACTGTGCGTATTCCACTGATATAAATGCATTAAGCGATCAGGCTGAACTATGTATTTTAGCTGTAAAGGATGATATTCTTAAAGCCATTTTAGGACAAACAAAGTTCGAGAACAAATTTCTTATTCATACAGCAGGCTCAATAACATTAAACGACCTGTCAGGAGCATCACCTAATTTAGGGTGTATATGGTGTATGTATTCGATTAATAAAAACCATTTGCCTGAACGCAGTAATATCCCCTTGATTATTAATGCCGCAAATAATGAAACCTTGGAAAAAATAAAGCACTTGGCCGCTTGCATCAGCACCTCTGTGTATAATCTTTCTGATGAGCAAAAACTGAAGGCTCATCTAGCTGCTGTTTTTGCGAATAATTTTGCAAATCATATGTTCACAATTGGTCAGGATATCCTTCAACAAGAACAAATACCCTTTGACCTCTTAATTCCGTTGATTGAAAATACGGTTGAAAAACTAACCTATACCTCTCCTGATAAATTGCAAACCGGCCCCGCGATTCGAAATGACAGCGGCACGATAGCCAAGCATATTGAATTACTTAGAATGCACGATGATTATAAAAATATCTATTCGCTCCTAACTGAATCCATTCAAAAGAAACATACCTGAAAGCGAATCAGGTGAGGGATATTGCTCAATAAGCGCCCCAATTTATCTTTAATAAAACAGCATCACGTTAAGTGTCGTTTCATTGATTAAAAATGCGGCTGTTTGTTTGCGTTAAAACAACTTTTCCTTTTTACTGTTTTCTTCTATACATTTGCACCCTCAATTAAAAAACTACTTCATGGGCGTTTTAGTAAACAAAGACAGCAAGGTGATTGTACAAGGCTTCACCGGAACAGAAGGCACTTTTCATGCCTCTCAAATGATTGAATATGGTACCAATGTGGTTGGTGGTGTCACGCCAGGCAAAGGAGGCAGCACACATCTCGAAAGACCCGTATTTAATACTGTTGTGGACGCGGTTGCACAAACAGGTGCCGATGTATCTATCATCTTTGTTCCACCTGCCTTTGGCGCTGATGCCATTATGGAAGCTGCTGAAGCCGGCATTAAAGTAATCGTATGCATCACAGAAGGCATTCCGGTGTCTGATATGGTCATCGCTAAAGAATATCTTAAAGGAAAAGAAACTCGTCTTATCGGACCTAACTGCCCAGGTGTTTTAACCTCTGACGAAGCGAAAGTTGGTATCATGCCAGGTTTCATTTTCAAAAAAGGACATATTGGTATTGTTTCAAAATCAGGCACATTGACGTATGAAGCTGCTGATCAGGTTGTAAAAGCAGGTATGGGTATCACTACGGCTATAGGAATCGGTGGAGACCCTATCATTGGAACAACCACTAAGGAAGCTGTTGAACTTCTCATGAACGACCCTGAAACAACCGGTATCATTATGATAGGTGAAATCGGTGGTGGTATGGAAGCTGAAGCAGCCTATTGGTTGAAAGAGAATATGCGCAAACCAGTTGTCGGGTTTATTGCCGGACAAACAGCTCCTCCAGGACGTCGTATGGGTCACGCAGGCGCTATCGTTGGCGGTGATGATGATACGGCCGCTGCTAAGATGCGCATCATGCGCGAATGCGGTATTCATGTCGTTGACAGTCCTGCTGATATCGGCAAAACGATGGCACAGGTAGTTCGTTAATCTCCTTACTTTCTATTGTCAATTGTCGTCTGTCGTGCAGGCATAAAAGACTATTTTGTCTGTAATTAGACATTGCAATTTTTTACTTAAAATTATTCTTGCATATGCATGAGGTAAATCTATACCTTTGCGTTCATGAGCGATCGTATACAAGAATTAGCACATGTCGTAATAAAATTTGCAGGTGATAGTGGTGACGGCATTCAGTTGACCGGAACCCAATTTACAAACAACTCTGCATTGCGTGGAAATGACATCTCCACATTTCCTGACTTTCCAGCCGAAATCAGAGCCCCAATCGGAACGCTACCGGGTGTAAGTGGATACCAATTACATTTCTCATCAGATGCAGTGTTTACACCTGGTGATGATTGTGATGTATTGGTAGCAATGAATGCGGCTGCCTTGAAAGTTAATTTGACCGCAATAAAAAAGGGCGGTATTATCATTCTAAATACGGATGGATTTGATTCAAAAAACTTACGGTTGGCCAACTATCCAGAAGGCGTTAATCCAATAGAAGATACGTCATTAGATGGCTATACGGTGCATAAAATAGATGTAACCAAACTTACACGAGAAGCCTTAAAAGAAAATACAAGCTTAGGCGTAAAAGAAAAAGATCGAGCTAAGAACATGTTTGTTCTTGGTTTTTTATATTGGATGTATGATAGGAGTATGGATAATACAATTCAATTCCTGCATGAAAAATTTGGCAAAAAACCAGACATCCTGGAATGTAATATCAGTGCGTTGAAAGCTGGATACAACTTCGGTGATACCACAGAAACTTTTACCTCTCGCTATACTGTTGCTAAAGCTAAAGTGGAACCTGGTGTGTACCGAAGCATCACTGGCAATAGTGCCGTTGCCTTAGGATTAGTTGCTGTTGCACAAAAAAGCAAACTACCATTGTTCTTAGGTTCGTATCCCATCACACCAGCCTCAGACATCCTTCATGAATTAAGTAAATATAAAAATTATAATATTGTCACCTTTCAGGCTGAAGATGAAATTGCAGCAATTGCTTCATCGATAGGCGCTTCCTATGGCGGATCATTTGGTGTAACAACAACCTCAGGCCCCGGCATGGCGCTGAAAGCAGAAGCCATGGGGCTTGCGATGATGCTTGAAATACCTTTATTAATTATCAATATTCAACGTGGCGGTCCTTCAACAGGCCTTCCAACCAAGACTGAACAAAGTGATTTAATGCAGGCATATTATGGCCGCAATGGGGAATGCCCAATTCCAATTATTTCTGCAAGTACACCCACTGATTGTTTTGATGCAGTGATCGAAGCAGCGCGTATTTCATTGCAGCATATGACACCGGTTATATTCTTAAGTGATGGCTATATCGCTAATGGCGCTGAACCTTGGAAGTTTCCTAAAGCATCAGATTTGGCAGAGATTGATGTTCACTTTAAAACAACGTTGGATGAAGGTGAAGAAAAATTATTGCCGTATAAGCGCAACGAGAAACTGGTAAGACCTTGGACTATTCCCGGAGCAGCCGGATTGGAGCATCGTATCGGCGGATTAGAAAAGCAAGACAAGACTGGCAATGTAAACTATGAACCTGACAACCATGAATTCATGATTAAAACACGTCAGGCCAAGGTTGACAAAATAGCTGATTACATTCCTCTGCAACATTTGAATTTAGGTGCCGAAGAAGGCGACTTACTTGTACTTGGTTGGGGTTCAACATCGGGTGTTATAACCACCGTTGTGCAGCAACTGATCAAAGACGGCCATAAAGTTTCACATTGTCATCTGCGCTATATTAATCCATTCCCTAAAAATCTCGGCGATATCTTGAAACGATTTAAGAAAGTGATTATCCCGGAAATTAATAATGGTCAATTGATCACAATCATCCGTAGTGAATTTTTAGTGGATGCCAAAGGATATAACAAGATGAAAGGTGTGCCGATTACCCATGCTGAATTGGAGGGATTCTTATTGGAACAATTGAAGGGGTAAGCATTGATTGAAGACCTAAGCTTTTTCAAACACCTATTCTTGTTCATTTTATTTTATAATCCTGCGTATTATTTTAATACGCAGGATTATTTTTTTACGCTACACAAGAGTGTTTACATTCAATGTTTTAGTGTGAATGTCTTCACTAGATAGTTGATTTTTCTGTCAGCGATCAATGTGTATCTTCCTCATTTTTTAATTTTTGGATATAGGACAAAGCATCCGTTACCACATCACTGCAAATAACAATAAAAGAATCTTTTGGCGCATTCTTCAATGCAAAATCAATCGCTTCCAATTCCTTCAGGATAACATGTACTACCATATCTTTCTTGACTCGTACAATCCCTTCCTTGAGCAACTCCACAATATTCTCAACAGTGCGTCCACGAAGATGCTTATCTTGACGGATGATGATTTCATCAAACATAGCAGCAGCCACTTCACCTAATTCACGAATGTCTTCATCACGGCGATCGCCCGTGCCAGCAATAATTCCTATTTTTTTCGTTGCGTCTACTTTGTCAACATATGCTTTCAATACACCGAATCCGGCTGGATTGTGCGCATAGTCGGCTAACACTTGAAACTGTTTAAATTGGAATAAATTCATTCGCCCTGGTGTTTGCGCAGGACTAGGAATAAATGTATTCAGGGCCTGTTTAATATCAACCACACTAAACCCACGCAAATAGCCAGCTAATACTGCTGGCATAATATTCAACACATTAAAAAGAGCTCGACCGCTTTGAATTAATGGGATCTGATGAGCATGCTCGATCTGTATTTTCCACGCACCTTTTTGAATATAAATCATATCCGTTTTCTCGTCGTATACCGCCGCTACACCATTTTTTCCGCAATGTTCTTTGATTCGCTTGCTCTTTGGATCCATGCTAAAAAGGGCTACATGACATGCAAGACCTTCACGCATACCATAGACTAAATCATCATCCGCATTTAAAATCGCATAGCCAGCAGGTACAACGCTTTGAACAACCACCGCTTTCACTCGGGCAAGTTGCTCAACCGTATCGATACCTCCAAGCCCCAAATGATCGGCACTAATATTAGTAACTATGCCGATATCGCATTTATGAAATCCAAGTCCGGCGCGTAATATGCCGCCTCTTGCACATTCAAGTACGGCAAAGTCTACTGTTGGATCTTTCAATACAAATTCTGCACTCACAGGTCCAGTGCAATCACCTTTCATCATCATCAGATTCTGGATATAGATTCCATCGCTCGTTGTGAAGCCTACTTTATGTCCCATACTTTTGACAAGATGGGCCATCAGACGTGTCGTGGTTGTCTTACCATTCGTTCCACTAACGGCAATAATTGGGATACGGGCTGAGCTTCCCGGAGGATAGAGCATATCAATGACAGGCTCTGCAACATTGCGCGCCAAGCCTTCGCTAGGATCAATATGCATCCTGAATCCTGGCGCAGCATTCACTTCCAAAATAGCCCCTCCATTTTCTTCTAGCGGCGTTGACAAATCACTCGCCATAATATCTATTCCGCAAATGTCTAATCCGATGATGCGCGCAATGCGTTCGGCTAAGAATATATTATTGGGATGCACATATTCAGTGACATCGGTGGATGTACCGCCGGTGCTTAAATTTGCTGTTGGCTTGAGAAAAAGGATTTCATTATTGGGAAGAATACTTTCCAAGGTAAACTCCTTATCCGATAAAATTTTCTCAGTGACTTCATCCACTTTAATTTGTGTCAATACCTTTTCGTGACCAAATCCACGACGCGGATCCGCATTCACCTCATCAATGAGTTCCTGTAAGGTACTTTTCCCATTTCCTGTAACACAAGCAGGGGTGCGTCTTGCAGCACATATAAATTTATAATTGATCACAAGTAATCTGAAGTCATGACCGGTAATAAATTTTTCGCAAATGATACTGCGTGAATGCTTCTTGGCTATTTCCAATGCAAGCAACGCACTATCCCAATCGCAGATATTAGTGGTAGCACCGCGTCCATGATTACCATTGATAGGTTTCAAGACAATAGGATAACCGATTCGATCTATCGCTGCTTTTAAATCATCTTCGTCATAAATAATACGTCCTCGAGGTACTGGTACTTCCGCCGCTTCAAGTAAATTTTTAGTATCTTCCTTATTGCAAGCTATTTCAACAGCAATATTACTCGTTGTGCTTGCCACTGTGGCTTGTATACGACGTTGATTGACCCCATATCCAAGTTGCACCAACGAATTTCGATTCAAACGTATCCATGGAATATTTCGGTTAATGGCTTCTTCAACAATAGACCCAGTGCTAGGTCCAAGACGAACTTTCTCTCGAATTTCTCGCAACTCCTGAATAAAAGATTGAACATCAAAATCACTTCCTTCAACCAAGCGTTCAGCAATTTCTACAGCCGCTTTTGCTGTCTGCTTACCTACTTCTTCTTCGAGATACGAAAACACCACATGATAAACACCTTCTTTACTCGCCCCTCTAGTACGTCCAAAACCTGTTTCCATACCGGCTAAGGTCTGCAGTTCAAGTGCGATATGTTCAATCACATGGCCCATCCAGGTGCCATCTTCAACTCGTTTAAAAAAGCCACCTTCTACACCTTCACTGCAACGATGAGAATTCATGGTTGGGAACATCGCTCGTATTCGTTCTAAAAAGCCAGGTATAACATTTGTAGGCTTCTGCTCCAGATCTTCCAAATCTAATAGCATCACTACCAGCTTATGACGTTTGATGCTCCAATAGTTGGGGCCTTTCATCACTTTTATCTCTAAGATTTTCATGTATTAATTTTTATCACCTCAATATATAAAGGAATTTATACAACGAGGATGTTTTTGCATTTTAAAATAAAAAAAAGGTTACAGAGGCAACCTTTTTTTTAATAACTTAATGATAGTATAAAGACTACTTTTATTCTTTTGTCATTTTTGATGTATAGATCAATTCATCGTTTTTCTTCACCTGAAGCATGTAATTTCCACTTCTCAATTGATAAATATCCAACGGTATTTGATTAGACCCAGGTTGTGCAGACGACTTCACCTCTTTCACAATTCTGCCATTCATATCATTTATCCGAATCGTCAACGTTGAAAATTCATTACTATTGAGATCCAACGTAACAAGGTTTTTAGCCGGATTGGGATAAAGCATTATTTCGCTGCCGTCGGCTGTTCTTACTAAATCAACTATCTTGGAATGCAACGAGATGGCGCCATTTATATCAACTTGCTGTAATCTGTAATAATTATGACCGTTGACAGGTTTCACATTTCTCATCACATAATCTAACGGAGTTGAAGAATTACCATTCGGTGCTTTTGAACCTATTGTTTCAAGAGTAGCAAAATGTTCACCATCGCTTGAATGTTGGATATTAAAACAAGCATTGTTGGTTTCACTGCTAGTACTCCATTTCAACACATCCATGTGACCATCTTTAAACCCGTCAAAATTGATGAGCGAAACAGGAAGGACACTCTGTATATCAATCCCAAAATTCAAGCTACCCGTCGCATTCGTGCCGCTTCCTGCTGCGTTAGCGCCATAGAGTCTTTTCGGCGCAGTACCACCCGTTGAAAGACGGATACCATTACCACTGCCTCCTGATACTTTAATTTCCACAACCAATGATTTAGAAGAATCGTATAGGAACGGTGAATTTAGCGTAATTCCATACCAAGAATTGGCTACGCCACCAGCCAAGGTAAATCCTGAAGACTGAGTAAAACAAGGTGTCATACCTGTAACGAAAGTATAGGTAGAGCTAGGAACTGACCCGAACGTGGTATTGGTGCCTACATTTTGGGAAAGTGAAATCACAAAATTCGTATATGGGTTAACAGATACAGAGTTTCCTAAACGAAGAAATATCTTTGTAATCAGACCAGAATAAGCAGGGTTGCCTATACCAGTGCCACCGGCATTAAATTCATTAGGGCCAAATATCCATTGAGCCTTATTGAAAAGGGTCGATCCGAGCGGATAATTATTTAAGACTGTACCTGCAACTGCAGGAAAGGCATTAAAAAATTGAGGAGCCTGAGCGTGAATCAGTAATGTGTTTAAAAGCAACACACAGAAAAGTAAACCTTTTTTCATTCTTAATATATTTTAATGGAAAATCAATTTGGATTGAACCTAACTGAATTCTAAATTTTTCAGCGTGAAATTATTTTAAATTAATGAGACTGCAAAAAAATGGTAACATTAATTAAACACACGGTGGGTAACAACTTCGAAATTGTCAATCATCTTCTTGCCGACATCTTCTTTTCCCAGGCCCAGGCCGTGGACATCATATCATCAAGGCCGTATTGGGTATGCCATCCCAGTCGCTCTGAAATCAATTGATTGTTGGCATAAATTGCAACCACATCACCGGCCCGCCT
This sequence comes from uncultured Bacteroidota bacterium, assembly GCA_903881265.1. Classification (GTDB taxonomy): domain Bacteria; phylum Bacteroidota; class Bacteroidia; order Chitinophagales; family Chitinophagaceae; genus OLB11. Next base: position 11,202 of record CAIRSV010000279.1, on the reverse strand, counting down.
AGGCCCTAGTTCGTAATTCAATTGAAGTCCACTTACTTTTTCAAACGATGCAATGGCTTCAAACACAGAAACACCATTGCCTGAACCGACATTAAAAATTTCACAACGCGATTCATTTTTATGATGTATCAGATAATCAAGGGCAAGGGTATGAGCTGCAGCAATATCCATCACGTGAATATAATCACGGATACAAGATCCGTCACGGGTTTCATAATCACCTCCCCAAATAAACATTTTATCCTGCAGGCCGATAGCCGTTTGTGTGATCACCGGCACCAAATTATTTGGCTTATCATACGGAACTTCGCCAATCAAACCTGAGGGATGCGCACCAACTGGATTGAAATAGCGCAATAAAATTGAATTTGATTCAACAACTTTTGAAAAATCCTGTATCATCTGTTCACCCATTTGCTTGGTGGCTGCATATGGGCATTCAGGTTTTGACAAAGGCGTTAGCTCAGTTACGGGTAATGAATCGATATTGCCATAAACAGAACACGAAGACGAGAACACTATATTCGGAATTGAACACTCGTCAATACATTTCAGCACATTGACCAAGGAATACACATTATTCTCGTAGTATTTCATAGGGAATTCAACACTTTCACCGACTGATTTAAAGGCTGCAAAATGAATGACACCTACTACATCCTTTTCATCTTCAAACAATTTTCGAACATCTGAATAATTACATAAGTCGATCGTATGATTTTTCACCGTCACGCCTGTTATCGACTTAATGCCTTCGAAAACGTCTGCGCTAGATCGAGAAAAATTATCCACTGAAACGACTTCGTGACCATGCTCAATGAGATCCACAAGGGTATGCGAACCGATATATCCTGCGCCACCTGTAACAATTATTTTTGACATCCTAGTTTCTTGTTTAGTTGATTTGTTCAATTAAAAAATATACACTGCTTACGTTGAAATTACTTTTTCCATTTGAAATGCTCTAGAACCTTTAATTAAAAAAGCAGTGTGTTCAATTTGTTGTGATTGGAACCATCCTTGCGCTTCTGCTGAAGTATCAAAATAGAGATACGAATGGTGCACTTTCTTGAAGTCGCCACCCACTAACACCACCTTGTTCCAATTGGTTTGTTCTAGTAATGAAATAATCTTTTCGTGTTCTGCTTCACTCTCATCGCCTAATTCCTTCATGGCACCAAGCATAATTATCTTGTTTGAATAATCTGCTTGCGCAAAATTTGAAATAGCGGCGGTCATACTAGTCGGATTGGCATTATAGGCATCCAATAGTATGGTAGTAGTCCCTCGCTGGATTAGCTGAGAACGGCTATTGTCTGGAGAGTACATTTCGATGGCCTTTTTAATTTGTTCCACCGGTATGTTCATTTCACGCCCGACTGCAAATGCAGCCATGATATTTGCAAAGTTGTATTCACCGACCAATTGACTGAATAGACTGCATTCATTGCGTGACGATACAATGGCGGCTCCCGAATACGGCCCTTTCATGATAGAAACACCTTTGTAATCAGAATGATTGCTGCCATATGTAACTTGCTTATCAATTCCTGACGACATCCCTTCAAGATAATCCAAATCTGCATTTCTAAAAATTGTGCCTCCTGTCTGTCTAATAAAATCATATAGCTCTCCCTTCCCTTTTCGCACACCTTCAATACCTCCAAAGCCCTCAAGATGAGCCTTACCACAGTTTGTAATTAATGCATGTGTAGGTAATGCCATGGTGCAATAGGACGAGATTTCGTGTTGATGATTAGCACCCATTTCGATAATAGCCACTTCTGCATCTTTCCTAATTTTCAATAGGGTTAATGGCACACCAATATGATTATTCAAGTTTCCATCAGTGGCATACGTTTTATACACAGTAGAAAGAACAGCCATCATCAACTCTTTTGTGGTTGTCTTCCCATTGCTGCCGGTAATGGCAAGAAAAGGAATACTGAATTGATTGCGATGGTATTGAGCTAATGCTTGCAGACACTGTAATACATCATCAACAAGAATACATCTTTCAGAAAACACGTAGTTGGCATCATCAACAATGACGTAAGGCGAGCCTTTCTCAAGCGCTTCCTTTGCAAACAGATGACCGTCAAAATGGTCTCCTTTTAATGCAAAATACAACTCACCGCTTTTTATTTTCCTTGAATCAGTTTGAACGGCTGGGAATTCGGTATAGATAGAATAAAGTTGTTCTATTGACATGCTGCAAATATACAAATCACATTATATGAGTCTCGTATATTTTTTGTTGGCATTTCTTGTCTATTCATCTCGTAAACCGCAAAATAATTTGGCATACTCCAAATCATTGGCTAACTTGAACTCCAAATTTATTTTTTCTACCTATTTCAATTTTCAGGATGGATTCAAGCCAACTTTTGAGAGAAATATCAAGGATTAGTTCTAAAACGCCAATCATGAATACACAAACATTTTCTAAACATTGTTCGATACAGCATCCTTTGAATCTGCTGTTTTTAGTCTTGTTTTCGCTTTTGTGTTCTATTCAACGTACCTCTGCACAAACGGTTCAACAGCTTGTGATTGGTCCAACAACAGGTACCGGCACTTTTTCGTATGGCCCTATTTACAGAAATACAAGCAACGCGGGAACCTTGAATTACTCGAGATACGCCTACATTTATACCAGCACAGAATTAAACATTCCGGTTGGCTCTAAAATAATTTCCCTTGAATGGTTAAAGAAAGATACAGCACGTGTATTTGCCAATAATACATTCAATGTTTGGATCGCCAATACCACCAATGCCTCATTTGCAGGATCAACAGCATGGAGTACTCTGATTAATGGGGCTTATCAGGCTTATGGCAGCACCACCTATGCGATCAATGGTGGCGCCAATACCTATGTTTCTGCCCCATTCATCGATAGCTTCATCTACACTGGAGGCAGCCTACGGATTATGACGGATTGGACTAAATTGGGTTATGCAACAGCAGCTGTTCCATTTTACACTGTAGCAGCAACAGGTAAGGCAATAGGATTGGCTAGTGCAGCAGCCCTAACAACTAGCTCATCGCTACAAGCTGCATTGTATGGAAATTCAAGACCTACGTTACGTATTACCTATGTAACAATGCCATCCTGCACGGGCACACCTACTCCGGGAAATACATTGGCTACTGTCAGCAGTATTTGCCCTGGTGTTTCATTCACTCTTTCACTGCAAAATTCAACCCCTGGCGCACAAGTCAGTTTTCAATGGCAAAGTGCCGATAATCTGGCCTTTACAACAAACCTTACAACGAATCTCGGCACATCGTCTACGTTAAGCCTTACACAATCATCCAACAAATATTATCGTTGCTTGGTAACTTGCGGGGCTGGACCTACGACGGGCATATCAACTCCGATTTATATTCCAATGAGTGCAAGTTATAGCTGTTATTGCAGCAGTACAGCCCAATCGGATGCAAGCGAAGACATTTTCAGATTTGTCTTTGGAAGCCTAAAAAACTGTTCAGATTGTTCTTCATTAGCAAGCGGACAGTACTCGGTTCAGAACTTATATTCGAATTATCAATCCATTGCGCCACCAACAGTTCTTAAGAGCGCAGTAGTTCCCTTTTCTATTGAAGTGGGTGAATGTGGCACTGGCATGACGTATCCAAATGTATGTGCCATATTTATCGATTACAATCAAAATAATTCATTTGCAGACCCAGGAGAACTCGTTTATTCATCAGCATCAGGCACTACTGGCGCTCATACTGAATCTGGGACTATCACCATCCCATCCTCAGCGCTAACTGGACTAACTGGACTTAGAGTTATTAATTCTGAGCAAGCGGCTACGATTACCAATCCATGTTTAGTGTATCCGTGGGGTGAAACAGAAGATTATGTGATCAATATAGCCACGGCATCCGCATGCGCAGGCTCTCCTACACCGGGCAATACCGTTATCAGCATCTCCGGTGCTTGCACGTCTGCGTCCTCAACATATGCAATCTGCAGTGGTAATACTGTTGATCTATCTATTCAGAATATACCTTCTGGCACTGGCGTTACCTATCAGTGGTTTAATAATGGCGTGGCTATCTCAGGGGCAACACTTCCCGTTTATACCACACCAGCGCTAACAACTCCTCAAACATATTATTGCAATGCAACGTGCAGCCTTTCAGGCCTAACAACAGCTTCTACTCCAATCAACATTACAATCCAATCATTCCTTAATTGTTATTGTAGCTCAGGTGCTGCAGGCGCTGCGGATGAAGAAATCTTGTCGTTTATGCTGAACGGAATGGTATCTACCTCCGATTGCATAATCCCTGCTACGGGTGCAGGATCGATACTGAATCAATATTCTAACTTCACCACAATCGGCAACCTTACTACAGCAACCCTTGGATCAACCATTTCGTTTTTCATCACGGTCAATGATTGCGACATTCCTGCTCCGCCTTATTACTCATTTGGCGCATCAATCTGGGTTGACTTCAACCATAACGGCTCGTTTAATGATGCCGGTGAACAAGTTTTCATCGAATCAACATCAGCCCTTTCACCAAGAACTATTTATGGCAGTTTTACAATCCCTTGTACTGCATTAACAGGTCAAACTAGAGTGCGTGTCACAGCAGCCGAAGGCTTATCAGGAACTTCGATCACACCTTGTCTTTCCTACGGATTCGGAGAAACAGAAGATTATCTCATTAATTTAACACTCCCTACTGTATGCAGCAATCCTGTGCCATTGCCAGGCAATACGGAGTCCACCAGTACTTTCTTCTGTGATAGTACAAATGCAATTTTAGCACTTCAAAACAAATGCCTTTTAACCAATTACTCCTATCAATGGTATAAAAATGGAGTCGCTATAACTGGTGCAACCAACAATACCTATGCCACGCCTAAAATCTTTGCAACGACCACGTATTATTGTGCTGTAAGTTGTGGCATCAATACAGCCTCTTCTACCCCAGTGACAATTGTAAAGTCTTCTATTGGCAATGTGACCCTTACTGCTAGTTCGAATACATATTGCCCCACAAGCGGCTCATCTGTTACATTAACGGCTAGTTCAAGCAGTGCATTAAACTATACATATAACCCTACAAGTTCATTATCCCCTACAAGTGGAGCAGTAGTGAATGCAACACCTTCTGCCACTACAGTGTATACGGTAACTGGTACTGATGCAAATGGCTGCACAAGAACGTCAACTGCTAGCATACTTGTTTCTTGTACAAGCACATTGAATCTAAAAGTATACATACAAAGCTATTATGCAAGTGCGGGATTAATGTTACCTGTATTAAGTAATCAGGGGATTGGCTCCAATCCAAGTTTGACAGATTCTATTGATGTCATTTTGCGCCAGCAAACATCTCCCTACGCGATTGCTGCAACGAAACGCGTAGCCTTGAATACAAACGGCACAGCCGTCGCAATCCTTCCAATTCTTACAGGCAATTACTATATTGTAGTTAAACATAGAAATGCACTAGAAACCTGGAGTGCCTTACCTGTATCCGCTTCCATTGGCAGTTATGATTTTACGACAAATGCCAACAAAGCCTATGGGAACAATATGAAATTGATTGATACAGGCAGATGGGCACTTTATTCAGGTGATTTGAACGCCGATGGGAATATCGACGTTGTTGACATGAATATACTCGGTAATGAGAATGGCCTTACAGGATATCAACGTAGTGATATTAACGGAAGTGGAACTGTCAATTCAGCTGATTCCGCTCCAGTGGAATTGAATGTTGATGGTTTTATTTTCTCGATTCACCCATAATAAAATATAGCTGCATCGTTACATAACGAATTTTTCACCTCATTACAAGCAATGCCAACCAAGCTAATGTCATATTGATGCGCAGAAACATACCCCACTTACCTATCTATCCATACATACACGCGCTGACAAGTAAGAAATAGGATATGGTTGAGCAGCATATTTTTGTATCCACGTCAGTATCTCCTCTACAAGACAATTTCACTGCTTACTGTATGTAACTGAATAAAACCGCCAAACTCATTAGGCCCTTTTAGCTTCGTGGACAAGGATAATACGCGCCTTTACCAAGCTCATAATCAGAAGAATATGTCGCATTGATATGATCCATTTGCAACCACTACACCATGAGAAAGCAACATTATCCTGCCCTTGACATTATTGTATTTTGTCGGCCGAAGATTAATAATGACGCCTATAAAGTACCACCTAGCGACGTATAACAAAATCATAATAAAAAGGCAAAAGCTGACAACAACTTGACGCTGCTCATCCCGTTATCTAACGCTAATTTCTTGTACGGATTATACCGTAAACAAATACCTATCTCCATATAGCTTGATTTTTTGATGATGCTTTTTACCTAATTAATTGATCAAAAATATAAATCAACTGGAAGACTGAAGTCCTTAAGCACTTCATGGCTAGTTCAATCTGCAACTATGATAGTAAAAATAAGTACAATGAAAATGTTGAATACTAGCCTTCTCTCGAAACCTTGTACACATTCATTTCGAATGATTATATACATTCAAATGTGTTTAGGCAGCTTGATAGCACTATCCTGGGATAAAACAAGCAATTGGCATCTCAGTAATACTAAAAAAAAGCTGTCTCGTTTGAGACAGCTAAATTATTTGTATGATTAATTGGAAATTACTCCCTACTTATCTTGCTTTTTTCTGAGACCCGTAAAATTGATTACCAGATGGCCCCTTCAATGAAGGACTTCCTAATCTGTCCATACAGCAACGGAAACCAACAGTTGAACTTGTGTGATTGGATTGCATAAAACGACGTGTTCCAGGGCTTAACCAATACGCACGATCATTCCAACTTCCTCCTTTGATGACGTGCGCATTGTCACTAATCAATGTAGTTTTAGCATAATCGTATGTGGCGTTGCTGATAGAATCACCATCCAAGTAACTAATCACATTGGAGTTTCTGTAACTGATATGCTTTTCAGCTAAGGCGTCATTCGAAACTTCTCTTTTTGGAAGTCTACCTAAACTATCCTTTTCATCCAATGTACCATCATCCAATGTATTGTATTCTTGAAATACATTACCACGATAAGGATTAAAATCTTCTGCATCTTGCGGTGTATTAGGACGATACACATCCATAACCCACTCACTTACATTACCTGCCATATTATAAAGTCCAAACGCATTTGGTTTGTACGAGTATATTTCACTTGGTCTATCCGCGTTATCATTTAAGCCTCCTGCGACACCCATTTGATCTCCTAATCCACGTTTAAAGTTTGCTAATTGCATACCCTGATAAGCATTTCTCATACCTTCTCTTGTTGAAAGGTTATCACCCCAAGGATAAACTTGACGATCTGTTACAACCTCCTCACCACGACGGCGCTTGCTATCTGGTTCTGGATTTCTTCCTCTGTAGGCTAATGCAGCATATTCCCATTCTGCTTCTGTTGGTAAACGATAATCAGCAGTCAGGATTCCATCTTCATAACGAATGTTACGCTTTTTTGTTCCTGTAGGATCGATATCTTTTTTCTTGATTCCTGCTAAACCTTCATATTGACCTGCAACATAAGTGCGTGTATTGAAGTTGTCTTCAGAAACTTGAAAAGGATTTTTCTTAAGGTACCCGCGTTGGATTAGAATTAATTCATTCACACGGTCAGTTCTCCACTTGCAATACATGTTCGCTTGATCCCAAGTAACACCAACGACTGGATAATTATTATACGCTGCATGTCTGAAATAAAATTCTACCATTGGCTCATTAAACTGAAGCGCTTTTCTCCAAGATTGTGTATCAGGTAATGCCTTACCAACTAATTCAGGATAATCTGAACCATAGGTTCTTGTCAACCAATGCATGTATTCACGGTAATGAATATTGGCAACTTCGGTTTCGTCCATGAAGAAAGATGAAACTGATACAGTCTTGGGTGAATTGTTATTTTCATACGTCAAATCTTCTTCAGTTTGCCCCATGGTAAATCGACCTCCCTCAATAAACGCTAATCCAGGACCAATATACTGGCCTTCATAACGAGGTACATCGAAACCACCCATTTTTGTATCATTAAAATTCCACCCAGTTTTGGATGACACCAAATTACTCGACTTTTTCCCTCCGCATGACGATAAGACTACAATCAAGCCAAGTAGCAAAAATCCGTTGAATCCAAATAATCTGTTCATATTAGTTATTATCTTTTTATGTACGAGCAAATGTACTTTTAATTTTTTGTTATACAAAGAAAGTACAAGTATAAAACAATCATCTGAAAATTACAATTATATTTCATACTAAAATAAAAAAAATATGTGAGTCGTATAAATTCCGGTTTGAACAAACCTTTATCCTCCTTACGCAGTACACTTTTCAATATTATGTCTGAAAACGTTTCACACCTTATCAAAATTATTATTTTTAAAAGCCTGGTGTATTTTTATAACATTGTAGTATATTTACCCGTTAAAAAACTTTTAAAACACTATTTTTTCGAATTCAAATCTAAACAGTAACGATGACAAAGCAATTTATTACATTCACGCTGGCTTTTCTTCTCATAGGAAGTTTTTCCAATGTGAATGCGCAATCTAAAAAAGAAAAGAAAGTCAAATATTATCAAAACAGCGAGCCTCAGCCTGAATTTGATATAAAAGGTTTTTTTATTGATAATGAAAAAAACGAGGTTGAAAAAAAGCCTGTCGAAGCTGAATATGATGTGAAAGTTAGCCGTAAAGAAGATGACGCGAAATATCGAGGCGAAAAGAAAGTAGGCGATGCAGAAGGCGAAGAGAAAGTAAGCCGTAAAGAGCGTCATGTCAAAAAACAAAAGCCTAGAAACGAGATCGAAATCAAAATGACTGATAACGAGCACGAATACAGAACAACTGTTGTAAAAAGAAGATATACCAATCTCGATGTATTCTGCGATGATCTTGATTTAGCCAAAATCCAACGCCCTGTTTTTAAGGGGATTTGTACAGAATCGTCAAATGATGTGGATATTATTATCACGAACAAGAACATGAGCAGTCTCGAAAAAAACTACGAGCTTAAAACTTGCTATATGATGCGTGACAAACGTTTGCGCGAAGTATTGGATGATGATCAGTATAGAAAATTTCTCCGAATCAAAGATGCTGATGAATATCTAATTCTCACCAAAGACCCGGAATTAAAAGACGGGATTTACAATTAATTTCAACATTATAATGATACAAAATCCACTTACTCAAGTGGATTTTTTTAATTATTAAACCTATATAAACATGAAGAAGTTTTTCCTTTTTATCTGCTGTGCTATCAGTTTGATAACGTCCTACTCCCAAAATTTCAACTGGTCAAAAGCAAGCAGTGCAGGCTACGAATACAAGTTCGTCAATAACGACCCGATGAGAGCTCGTTTCTACACGCTTAAAAACGGACTAACTGTCATACTAACGGTGAACAAGGAAGTGCCCCGACTGCAAACCATCATCGCCACCAAAGCAGGCAGCAAGACAGACCCAAAGGACCACACAGGCTTAGCGCATTATCTCGAACATATGTTATTTAAAGGCACCGACAAGTATGGTTCATTAAATTGGGAACAAGAAAAAAAACAATTGGATATCATCGATGCATTGTATGAAACCTATAATCAAACCCGTGATGAACGTAAACGAAAAGAGATTTATCACGCCATCGATTCAGTTTCGGGTATCGCTGCAACATTCGCCATCGCCAATGAATACGACAAGATGATGGGAATGATAGGTGCTCAAGGAACAAATGCCTTCACTGACTTTGAACGAACAGCCTATATCAACGATATCCCTTCTAACCAAATAGACCGATGGCTAGCCATTGAAGCTGAACGTTATCGAAATCCAGTTTTGCGTATTTTTCATACAGAACTAGAAGCCGTCTATGAAGAAAAAAACCGTAGCCTCGATAATGATGACGACAAGGTAATAGAACTCTTGTTTGATAAACTTTTTCAACAGCATAATTATGGTCAACAAACTACCATTGGAACTGTTGAGCACTTGAAAAACCCGTCGTTGAAAGCGATTCGCGAATATTTTTATAAAAACTATGTTCCTAACAATATGTGTATTGTAATGTCAGGCGATTTTGATCCTGATGCAGTGATTAAAAAAGTAGACCGCGCATTTGCCTATATGCAACCGAAACCTGTTGCTCCTTATACGTTCGAAAAAGAGGCTGAAATTACATCCCCTATTATCGCAGAAGTTAAAGGACCTGATGCAGAATATGTGAATATCGCCTTTCGTTTCCCAGGCGCCAATAGCAACGAAGCATTTCTTTTAGACTTCATGAGCAATGTCTTATCAAATGGCAATGCTGGTTTAATGGATCTGAATCTAATAAAAAAACAAGAGGTCTTGTCGGCAAGTGCAGGCGCATACAAGTTGCAGGATTACAGTGTACTTTTCATGGAAGGGAAAGCGAAAGAAGGTCAGCAGCTTGACGAAGTGAAACAAAAAATGTTAGATCAGATTGAGCTGCTTAAAAATGGGCAATTCGACAATGATATGCTTGTTGCCATCATCAATAATTATAAAAAATCAATCATCCAAGAGCGCGAAAGCAATGGAGGACGAGCCTTCGGATTACTCGATGCCTTTACCGCAGAAGTTCCTTGGGATAAAATTGTTTCTCAAACAGCCGAAATGAGCAAGATCACGAAGAAAGACATTCAGGAATTTGCAAAAAAATGGCTCAACCAAAATTATGTTTGTATCTACAAACGAATCGGAAAAGACGACAATGTGCAGAAGGTCGACAAGCCCGGCATCACACCAGTTGAAATGAATCGTGAAGCACAAAGCCCTTTTTTAAAATCAATCGCCACTATGCCGGCTACCGCTATCGCACCAGTTTTTGTAGACTATGACAAAGACATTGCGCGCTCAACGGTCAAGACAGCAAGCAATTCGGTTCCTGTATTAAGCGTAATGAATAAAACCAACTCTCTTTTTACACAATACTATTATATTGAAGCAGGCTCATTGCAAAACAACTTGTTCCCAATTGCCATGGAATACCTGCAATACCTTGGCACTGACAAATACAGCGCGGATGATATCAGTAAAAAGTTTTATACGCTCGCTTGCGACTTCGGCGTCAATGCAGGTATGGAAGAAAGTTCTGTTTATTTGAAGATCGAAGAGCGTCGTGTAGGGAAAGAGTGTAGGAT
>CAIRSV010000278.1 GCA_903881265.1 uncultured Bacteroidota bacterium | reverse complement strand
CATTTGAGATTGAGGAAATGTACGTAATTTAAATTCAAAATATGGAAAAAGCCAATTCCGTGGTTTGTGCCCCCAATAAAACGTCCATATTTTATCACTGCACTAGATCTTATCGTGGATGATACGTCATTTCTAAAAACCTGTAGTTTTAAATCGTTATATCGTATGTAGTGGTGTATCTTCGTGCCGATAAATTTTGTTTGCCCTATCAGCATCCTTAAAATTTTAGACTATGCCAGCATTACACAATCTCGTCTCGCACAAAGAGCTGCGAGAGAAAATGTTACAGGAAACGGAGCCCCGTACCACCATTTCTTTTTACAATTATTTTTATATCAACGAACCCAAACAGTTCAGGGATGAGTTATATGCCAATCTCAGGGAATTAAAGGTGTTCGGTCGAATTTATATCGCGCACGAAGGCATCAATGCCCAATTGAGTGTGCCTGCTTCCAACTTCGATGCACTGAAAAATTATATTGATACACTGCAAGGTCTTGAACATCTGCGCTTAAATGTGGCCGTCGATGATGATGGCAAGAGTTTCTTTGTTCTGAAAATAAAGGTCAGAGAAAAGATTGTAGCCGATGGCTTGAATGATGAGGTATTTGATTTTAGTAAAAAAGGTAAATATGTCAATGCGGCTGAATACAATGCAATGGTTGACAATCAAGATACCATCATCGTTGATATGCGCAACCATTATGAATATGAAGTGGGGCATTTCGACCGCGCCATTGAAATCCCTTCAGATACCTTTCGTGAGCAGTTGCCAATGGCAGCCGACATGCTGAAAGGTCAGAAAGATAAGAATATCATAATGTATTGCACCGGCGGTATTCGTTGCGAAAAAGCCAGCGCCTATATGCTGCAACAGGGCTTTGAAAATGTCTATCATCTTGAAGGCGGTATCATTCATTATGCCCAAACAGCCAGAAAGGAAGGCCTCCCCTTGAAGTTTATCGGAAAGAATTTTGTATTCGATGAACGTCGTGGTGAACGTATTTCAGCGGATATCATTTCAAAATGTCATCAATGCGGCAAACCGGCCGATACGCATACAAATTGCGATAATCAGGCCTGTCATCTCTTATTCATTCAATGTGATGAATGTAAGCACACGATGAAAGGTTGCTGCACAGTCGAATGCAGGCATATGATTGAATTACCCGAAGAGGAACAAAAAGAAATCAGAAAGGGAATCGATAAAGGTCAAATGATTTTTAATAAATCAAGGGAAGGTAAATTGCGCCCCCGTCTAGACCAAGAAGTATTGAATCGCAGTCAACCTAGCTAGCTACTTCCTGTACGCTGCATAATCGAACGAATTGCTGTGCAGCGCACAAGCATTTCTCAAACAGATCAACGGCTATCGTATTAGTCAACAGAAACGATGTTGATAGGCACCTTATGCGTATGCACTTTCCTCATTTCAGCAAGATGAACGAAAACTAAGGCAAGTTGAGCTGCCCACGCATAAAAAAAAGGCTGTCTCCTTGTGGAAACAGCCTTTGTTATTTTCTAATCTGAACTTGTTATTCGAAATGTAAATCCAAGCCTAGGCCTCTCAATTCATGTACCAATACATTGAATGATTCAGGAATACCTGGTTTTGGAAGATTATCACCTTTGACAATAGCCTCGTAGGTTTTTGCTCTACCACTGATATCATCTGATTTCAATGTCAGCAATTCCTGAAGAATATTGGCAGCGCCATAAGCCTCAACAGCCCAAACCTCCATCTCACCAAAACGCTGACCTCCAAACTGAGCTTTACCTCCAAGTGGCTGTTGCGTGATAAGACTGTATGGTCCAATCGAACGAGCGTGCATCTTATCGTCAACCAAGTGATGAAGTTTCATCATATAGATAACACCCATAGTTGCTTTCTGATGGAAACGCTCTCCGGTTTCACCATCGTAAAGATACGAGTGACACCATTCAGGCAATTTCGCTTTGATTACTTGGGCTTCGATTTCATCTTTGGTAGCACCGTCGAAGATAGGCGTTGAGTAATGAACACCCATTTTCAAACCTGCCATACCGAGGATGGTTTCATAAATCTGTCCAAGGTTCATACGAGAAGGTACACCCAATGGATTCAAAACGATATCAACCGGTGTTCCGTCTTCTGAGAACGGCATATCTTCCTGACGGACGATACGTGCTACAATTCCCTTATTACCATGTCGACCGGCCATTTTATCACCCACTTTCAGCTTACGCTTGCTAGCGAGGTATACTTTGGCAAGTTTCAATACACCATTTGGCAATTCATCACCGATAGTGATATTAAATTTCTCACGCTTGTAACGACCTAATTCTTCGTTATATCGGATATTGTAGTTGTGTAGCAATTGGTTGACCAAGTCATTCATTTTCTCATCAGCCGTCCAATTCAAAGGATTAACCGTTGTGAAATCAATTGATTTGATTGCTTTCCCAGAGAATTTGGCATTTTTTCCAAGAACAATTTCACCGTAGTGGTTTGTAACACCAGCTGAAACCTGACCTTCAAGCAATTTTTCTAACTTGGCAAATAATGCTTCATTAATGGCTTCAAGATTCTCGTGATGCACTTTGTCGATTTTCTCGATAGCTGATTTTTCACGAGTTTTTGAGTTTTTATCTTTCTTCGCTCTTGCGAATAGTTTCTTTCCGATAACAACACCTTCGATAGACGGCGGCATTTTCAATGAGGCATCTTTTGCATCCCCGGCTTTATCACCGAAGATAGCACGAAGAAGTTTTTCTTCCGGCGTCGGATCTGTTTCACCTTTTGGTGTAATTTTTCCGATCAAGATATCACCTTCTTTCACGTGTGCGCCAAGACGAATAATTCCATTCTCATCAAGATCTTTGGTAGCTTCTTCACTGACATTCGGAATATCCGGTGTCAATTCTTCTTCACCTAATTTTGTATCACGAACTTCTAATTCATATTCATCAATATGGATTGATGTGAACCAGTCTTCACGAACAACCTTCTCATTGATTACAATCGCATCCTCGAAGTTATACCCTTTCCAAGGCATGAAGGCCACACAAAGGTTACGACCTAACGCCATTTCACCATCTTTGGTTGCATAACCATCGGTAAGGAAATCACCTACTTTCACAGCCTGACCTTTTGAAACGTGTGGTTTCAGGTTGATACAGGTACTTTGGTTGGTTTTCGCGTATTTCGTCAATTTATAAACAACTAAGTCATCATCAAATGAAATAACTCGTTGTGTTTCAGAACGTTTATAGCGGACATGAATTTCGTTTGCATCCACATACTCAACCACACCGTCACCGGTAGCAGTGATTTGGATACGTGCATCACGGGCTGCTTTGGCTTCGATACCAGTTCCTACAATTGGAACTTCTGGGCGAAGCAATGGAACACCTTGACGTTGCATGTTAGATCCCATCAAGGCACGATTCGCATCATCATGCTCAAGGAACGGAATCAATGATGCCGATAAACCTACGATCTGATTAGACGCAACGTCCATGAATTCGACCTCACCTTTATCAAGGATAGGGAAATCACCTGTTTGACGTGATTTAATCTTATCGCCAATAAAATGACCTTTTTCATCAACAGGTACGTCAGCTTGCGCAATTTTAGCTAAGTCTTCTTCTTCTGCACTTAAGTAAACGTGTTTATTGTCTACCTTACCATCTTTAACTCTGCGGTATGGGGTTTCGATAAAGCCCATATCATTAATCTTTGCATGCACACACAGTGTCGAGATCAAACCAATGTTTGGTCCTTCTGGTGTTTCAATTGTACAAAGACGACCGTAGTGAGAATAGTGTACGTCACGAACCTCGAAACCAGCTCGTTCACGACTCAAACCACCGGGCCCGAGCGCTGAGATACGACGTTTGTGCGTAATCTCTGACAGCGGATTCGTTTGATCCAAAAATTGTGACAATTGAGATGTCCCGAAAAATGAGTTAATGACAGACGAAAGGGTTCGAGCATTGATTAAGTCAATCGGCGTAAACACCTCATTATCACGTACATTCATACGTTCACGAATGGTACGAGCCATACGAGCTAGACCAACGCCAAACTGAGCATAAAGCTGTTCACCGACTGTTCGTACACGACGATTGCTTAAGTGATCGATATCATCAATCTCAGCTTTTGCATTAGTCAAACGAACCAAATATTTTATAATGGCTATGATATCATCCTTTGTCAACACCTTTTTGGTGATGGTCAATGGGAAGCCTAATTTTCTGTTTACTTTATAACGACCAACCTCTCCTAAATCATAACGCTTGTCAGAGAAGAACAACTTGTCGATAATACCACGAGCTGTTTCATCATCAGGCGCATCGGTGCTGCGCAACTGACGATAGATATGCTGCACGGCTTCCAATTCAGAGTTAGACGTATCCTTGTTTAAGGTATTGTAGATAATCGAGTAATCACCACCTGCATCTTCTTTCTGAAGGAAGACAGATTTTATACCAAGTTCAATAACCGTGTCAATGCTACCTTCAGTAAGAATTGAATCTCTATCTAAGATAACTTCATTACGCTCAATGGAAACAACTTCACCGGTATCTTCATCAACAAAGTCTTCAGTCCAGCTTCGTAACACTCTGGCTGCCAGACGTTTACCAATGTGATCTTGTAAAGATTTTTTATCCGCTTTAACTTCATCTGCCATTCCGAATAACTCCAGAATGTCCTTATCTGTTTCGAATCCGATCGAACGCAAGAGCATAGTTACCGGGAACTTTTTCTTACGATCGATATACGCATACATCACATTATTGATATCTGTAGCGAACTCCATCCATGCTCCTTTAAAAGGAATCACACGGGCAGAGTATATTTTTGTTCCATTAGGGTGTGTCGACTGACCGAAGAAAACACCCGGTGAACGATGAAGCTGAGAAACGACAACGCGCTCAGCACCATTAATCACAAATGTTCCTCGTGGTGTCATATAAGGAATATTCCCCAAGAACACATCCTGAACGATTGTTTCAAAATCAATATGTTCTTCATCATTACAACTCAGACGCAATTTTGCCTTCAGAGGAACAGAATAGGTAAGTCCCCTATCGATACACTCATCAATTGTATAACGCGGAGGATCAAGGAAATAATCTAAAAATTCCAATACGAAGATATTTCTCGTATCGGTAATTGGGAAGTTCTCTTTGAACACACGGAACAAGCCTTCGTTGTTACGTTTATCAGGAGTGGTTTCTAATTGCAAAAATTCGCTGAATGAAGCCAACTGGATATCCAGCAAATCAGGCGTTTCAGACGATTGTTTTAGCTTTGAAAAACTGATTCTCTCTGTTACTTTTGCATTTTTTACTGCAGCCATATTAATGTTTAATGCGTTTTAAAACCAATATATTCCCACAAAGGCATTGCCCTTTTTCAGGTCTTTAAGATACTAGAAGATGAAAATTTGCACGTGCGTTTGCCAATTTGGGAGTGCGAAAGTAGTTATTATAATCGGTAAAATCAAAAAAAAAATAGAATATTATGATATTCCTACCCTCTTTATCAAGTTAGAAATAGCATACTGCCGACATTGCAACTCCTTCCAAAAAAATAACCCTTATTTCTTACGGATTGATTTTGTATAATTCAACCCAAGATTGTTTGAAACATTCACAAGGTAAACACCATCAGACAAGGATTGTACATCAATTTTGACAGTATTACTGCCAGCCTTTAACGATGTTTCAACGGTACGAACCAATCGACCTGTCGCATCTGAAATTTTCACATATGTCAACGCAGGACGAGCGGCATCGACAATCACATTCAATTCTGTATAGACAGGATTAGGATAGAGTGATACCGATGTTTCGTTACCGAAATAGACGTCGATTGTTCCACTATAGCTGATATGACCATCAAGATCGTGCTGCTGCAGACGATAATAATTGTGTGTACTCATCGGACTTTCATCTGTAAAAGCATACCCTAAATTAACACTGCTATTGCCGTTGATTGCTTTGGAATTGATTGTCGGCGAAATAGCAACGAATTTCGTAGCGTCCTTGCTTCTTTCCACAACAAAATGACTGTTGTTTTGCTCTGATGAAGTCTCCCAGCTTAGTTCCGACGCCCCATTAACCCGTTTCGCATTGAAGTTTAACAAACTAACTGGCAATGGGATATTCAACGGATTGCACGTTGCGCAATAAAAATAAGAAAAACTATCTACAGGAAAACAAACTGTCCATACAGTCGTCAACGGATCGTACACCGCAGAAATCGCCGCATTCGGAATCGAAATCGCTGTGTGACCTGGCGTTGTTATGTCGCCATTATCCACTTGCGTGATACAAAGGTTCTGATTCGGGTCCATCATAGGCCACGATGGAAATGCCAAACTATTATAATCATCAAAATCTTGTTGAAGATAGTAGAGGCAAACTTGTGCTTTCCCGTTTGTGGTAGGTGTAATTTCATAATGACGGTTTACATACGGCTGACCATTTAATGCCTGAACCGAACAATCGATATCCTCACAGATACTAACGTTGCCAAGGTTTACCCCATCAATCGAATCTTTCACCGAAGCGATCCGTCGGCAATCTGTTGTCGTATACAGTGTTTCTGTATTTCCTTCAGAAAGTGCAATGTTTCCGCAAGGAACAGATCCGCAGGTTGAAAAGTTCCCTATTGCCTGATTAGCGATATAATTTGTGGCCGGAATGATGTCGATATAGGCGACAGCCGAATCTGCGCAGCCAACAGGGTTCACCGTTTTCACAACCATATAGACCGTATCAGCGACATAGATGGCATGCGGATTTGGATGAACTGTCGTATAAAGAGGATCAGAATAATAAAATGAATCAATCGCATTCGGACTAAACACACTAACCAAAGAAGAAATATCAATGGCATTCGGAGCACAGGCAAATCCTGTATAAATGCTCTGTGTAAACTGAGGTATACTTTGCACATCCAACAATACGGTATCAGATGAATAACAACCTGTTGTAGCATAAAACACCTTTGAGTAGATCACATTGGTACTGCTTGTATCAGTTGATGGGGTCAATACGGGTAACAATAAAGATTGGTCACCGAAATAAGCCACACTCGCTGCTAAATTATTACCTGATACTCCTCCATTCAAACTAGGAAGATTAAAAATGGCATTATTCGCACCCACCAAATACTCACAAGCAGTAAGCGTATCCTGAAACGCAGTAGGCGTTGGATTAATATTTAAATTTACCGGCACCCTGCATTGCGGTAATCCTATACAGGAAGCATAAAACGTAAAGGTTCCAGGCGTATTGGAATTATTAACAACAGCATTAGGGTACAAGAATGGATTGAACGGTGAAAGCGAAAACAAACTACTACCACCGACAGGCACATCGTACCAAGAAAAGGCAGCCGGCACATATTGATAATAAATGGTCAATGTGGCCACTGATGGCGATGATGAATTTAACGCGATATCAGGCACGGACGTATTATCCTGATAGGATTCCCAATAGCCCAAATTAAGAGATCCACCTGCAGCAACATTCGAGAAAATATTTGAAAGGTCATTCGTTGAAATCTGACGTTCGTAGGTCCAATCATTAACCGCACCGGCCGTTGTGACTGTTGGCACTACTCCGCCAGGTGATAATAAATTAGGCCCTATTGGATTATTATTATAAATATTGAGCCTCATTTCAGTATTGACAGTGGCAGGCACTAATGGATTCTCTTTTAAATTAGTTACTTTCAAGACAGCCGGAGTAACAAAGGTTGTTCCTGGAGGCAAGGCCGGCATTGTGGCCGAACCGAAACTGCAAGCGTATTGATCTGAACAATTAGAAGGCAATCCAACTGATGTACCATTTCCTATAGACCCTATATTGTCATTACAAATACCAAGATTAAACGTTATGGTCACCGTGTCTAAATATGGAGCCGAACAACCACTGACACCCAATCCTTGTCCGAATGGAATACTATTAAATTGACATAATTCATAAGGCGCACTCGCAGTCGGACGATAATTAAACAATGGTATAGCAGTTGCCAGCGAGTCGTTACTTGGATTTACAACTTGAGCCGCAGGAAGCGTAGGACAAGAAACTAAGGCATTGATGGCATAATTTCCGCCTGCATATAAATTAACGGGCGTTACAGTAGCCGTGACACATGACGCACCAAAAGCAGGAATAGTGCCACTATTCAAGGTGACAGTATAGGTCGAAAGACCGGTCGGACCAATAACTTTAAACGTCACAGTCACCGGATGAATGAGTAAGTTTATATTCAGGGAACCATAATTACAAATAGTGGCGGTCAAGGTTTCCGTTGCGCCTGTGCAGTTACTTGATGGCACCGCAATGGCACTCACATTTGGGTCATACGGCCCTGCTGGGCTGATATTAATTAGATAATCTTCAACCTCGCCTGTGGTGATATTATTACAAGGTGTTGTGGTAGCTTGACTCCCACCCGTTTCCATTTTTACGCGCATATGCGTATTGCCCGGAAGTGAAGTTGGAGGGATGGTGACAGAACCAATGGGTGTAAAAGAATTTGCCGCATTGGAGGTACTGCTAAATACTTCTTCGCCTGGATCAGTAAAATTAGCATTATGATTGTAATCTATCCATGCTTTTACCCATGTAGTGCCTAAGGTAGCAGCTGATGATATCTGAAAGACATTTATTGGATACGTAAGCGCCTGTACAAAATTTGGGATAGGTGTCAGACTCATCAAGTTAGTCACCGTGCCTGTCGCGCTTGGGTTTGAACCTTGCGGGGAAGGAGCCGTGGTTGGATTTACAAGTGGCCCAAACGTCAACTGCCCTATATCATTTGTGGTTGATGCACTTACTATGCCATTGCAATAACACGCAGATGTTGGTGTCCAAGATTGCACCACCACAGCAGGTGATGTGGCGACTGTTGTATCATTCAACCCTGAAGTAGTACAAACCACAATACAACGATAGAACGTCGTACTGCCTGTTGGTGGAGAATATAGATATGGATTTGTTGTAGCACCCGGTATTGTAAGCCACGGACCAGCTGGTGAATTGGCGCGCTGCCATTGGTACGCTAATCCACTGGCTGCAGTTGAACCGGTTAGACTTAACGTAATATTTGTACCCGGACAAGGATTTGTGGGTGAAGCCGAAGCAACACCTGCTGTTGGTTGTCCTGAACAAGGCGTACTTAACAAGGTCAATGTCGCCGATCCAAGAAAAGCTCTTGGCGAAAAGTTACCTCCACCCCAGCCTACATTCTGACCGGCAATCTGGGCTTCAGCCACTAAAAAATTTACACCTGTATTTGTAAACGTCGTTGGACTCACCCCTGAAGGATTCGGAGGTGCGGTTATTCCTGTGTATTGCACATTCGCCGAAATCAAGAAAAACCTATAGGTGGTATTGGCTGGTATAACGAATGTCAATCCAGTAAAAATAGGACTTTGCACACTAGCCGCCATGGCAACGCCTGTAACGGTCGCCACTGTATTCCAACCTGCGGCCACTGTCGGTGGGAAAGTCGGGGCACCTGATAATGATGATGATGAATACCAAAGTGTAAAATCCTTTGTTGCAGCAGTGCTGTTCCAATACGTCAGGCTATTTAGTATAGCCGGATACGGATTGGTATTCTGTATAACAAATGTTATGCCACCCGATGAATTATTCGAAGGCAGATAACCTGTTCCTGCTGTAGTCGGCTGAAAAGTAATTACCTGCGAAAAACTAATTTGCAGCGTACAAAGTAAAACTAGGATAGAAAATAACGTTTTTTTCATGTTGTTCATTATGTGATGAGTGAGTAAAAATAATCCATTTTACCATAAAGAGTAAAGAAGGTTCGTAGAATCGCTAACTTTTTATTCACAAAATGACACACTTCTTCAAAACGCTTGCAGACTTGCGAAAAAGAAAGATCTGCACCATGAAGCAAGAAGAAGATACACAAGCAATAATTCGCTTGTTTAAGATGTAATGATTACTAGTAGACATCAAGCAGTATTCACCTGCATTCCTTTACTATAAAAGACAATAAACGTTGAGCATTGAATACGTATTCCCTCAAAATCTGAAGGGCTCAGTGACTTCATATCAACCAATCTGACGATTCCACAGAAATGAACTTCGTATTTAAAAGGACTTACTATTAAACGAGTTCCACTTTTTCCATCACATCACCGCCCTGAATCTGATCGAGCACATCCAACCCATCAATGACTTTACCGAAACAAGTGTGCACACCATCAAGGTGACTTGTGCCTGCTCTGTTATGGCAAATAAAGAATTGAGATCCGCCAGTATTCTTTCCACGATGTGCCATTGACATCATGCCACGATCGTGAAATTGCTTAGGGGCATTCGTTTCACAATTGATTTCATAACCTGGTCCGCCTGCACCTGTGCCATCAGGGCAACCTGCTTGTACCATAAAGTTAGGGATCACGCGATGGAATTTCAGACCATCGTAGAAGTTGATACCAATCAGTTTTTTAAAATTTGCTACCGCTATTGGTGTGGCATCATCGTATAATTCAAAGGTCATTACACCTTTATTGGTATGAATTTTACCTTGGGTCAATACTTGCTCGCTCATGATTATGATTTTGTGCGAAAGTATTGTTTTTTACTAAGAATCTTGAATGTGACCTACATTTTATCGATTTGAATCACTTCAAATACGATTGATACACATCTATCTTCACTAG
The DNA here is from genome assembly GCA_903881265.1 of uncultured Bacteroidota bacterium. Lineage (GTDB taxonomy): Bacteria > Bacteroidota > Bacteroidia > Chitinophagales > Chitinophagaceae > OLB11. Next base: position 12,823 of record CAIRSV010000278.1, on the reverse strand, counting down.
ACCTTAGCGAGTAATTATGTAATAAATCACATAAGCCCATCCGCAGAACGCGTGAAAAATAGCCCAAAGGACCGACTTATTTCTCGACCAAGACGCCACAATAGCAATAATGGAGCCTACCCCAATACCGCTATTGACATATACCCCATTGCCATAATAATTAAAATCGTTGGCTTGAGCAAACAGCGTAAAGGAAATACATAGCAAGAATGCCGTCAACAGCATAACGACTTTTTTGTTAGAGAATGATATTGGATTCATAATGCGAATGAGTTTATTTGAATTTAATACTTGTATCGATTCGTTAGTTGACGGCCAATTCACTTAGAAATACCCAAGCGTCTTCACCTGCCCCTGGCTTGTCTTTTTCAATTTTTGGTGCGCATGTTAGCGCTAGTTTTACGTATCTGGCCTTTGTATTCGCTAGCGAAACGGATAGTTTATTATCGACACCGTAAGCATCTTCAATTTCCTTCGCTGATAAGGTCTTTAACGCAATATAGTTAATGCCATCTGTGCTCAAAGACACTGTGATTTGTTGCGGTAGATAAATCCAATTCGACTCTTCTTTCAACGTATAGATATCGAGGTTATTCAATTTAGACGCATCCCCAAGATCGATGGTAATCGCTGGATTTTTTCCACTCCAACCCAACCAATCAGATGACAAGCGTGGTGCATGACCTGCTTTACTGTCGGCCAATTTAGGCAGACCCCCTTCATTATAATAGCTGCTTGGTTCGATTGTGCTACTGATATTTTTCCCTAAGGCCTTATGCACGAGAATTTCTTCTTCAAGCAAATGACCTAACTCTTTCGTTCCTTCATAGTATTGGGCTCTGAGCTTACCGCTGCGTTTGAATACCAAGGGTCGACCTTTTTTATACAACAATAATTGTGCTTGGTCAACATCAGGCATCTGATATTGGATCTGCCCATTTTCATAGACTGATTCCAATGTTAGTTCCACCTTACCTTCGACAATATTGCGGACAGTAGTCACATCAAAGATTGAGTTCGCATAATGAACCTTGCATTGATCAAGGAAGGAAAAATGCACACGAAGACGGTTCTTAAAATCTATCCATCCTGGTTTCGAATCCCCTAACCAAAGCACTTCAGCTAAGGCACACAAACGAGGAACTGCCATATATTCAACATGGTCAGTGGTGGCAATATATTCTGTCCATACATTCGCCTGTGCACCAAGAATATATTTTTTTTCTTCGGCATTTAAAACAGCGGGTGTTGGTTGATAACTATATACTTGTTGTATAGGTGTAAAACCACCAATTGCGAGCGGCTCGGCATTCTTGTTTCCTTGATAATGGTCGAAATAACAATAGTCGCCCGGTGTCATTACCACCTTATGTTGTTGTTTGGCTGCAATGATACCGCCTTCCTCACCACGCCAGCTCATAACGGCTGCGTTCGGTGCTAGACCACCTTCCAATATTTCATCCCAGCCAATAATATTTCGTCCTTTCGATGTGACATAGGCATCGATGTGTTTGATAAAATAGCTTTGTAATTCATTCTCATCCTTAAGATGATGTGTCTTCATTGTTTGCTGACACACCGGACAAACTTTCCATCGATCTTTAGGCACTTCATCGCCACCGATATGAATATAGTTTGACGGGAACAACGCCATTACCTCGTCGAGTATATCTTCTAAAAAACGAAAAGTGGCATCATCGGTACAATACACATCATTGCTAACGCCCCATTTGGTCAAGGGTTCCATCATATTCTTCGCGCAACTATACTCAGGATAGGCACTCAGTGCAGCCTGTGCGTGACCTGGCATTTCTATTTCAGGTACCACTTGAACGTGTCTTGCTTGCGCATAAAGCACAATTTCTTTAATGTCATCTTGCGTATAAAAACCTTCCACAGGAACACCATCTCCAATATATGGATCAAAGTTTTTCTCCACAATACTTTCTTTACGCTTGCTACCTATTTCGGTAAGTTTAGGATATTTTTTTATTTCAATGCGCCATCCCTGAACATCGGTAAGATGCCAGTGAAAGGTATTCATCTTGTGCAGCGCTAATATGTCGATATACTTCATCACAAATTCCTTCGGAAAGAAATGACGACTTACATCGAGGTGCATGCCTCTCCAAGAGTAGGCAGGAAAATCATGCAATTGAGGAACCGACAAACCTACCTGTCGTTGCCCCTCTTCGATTAATTGCAGCATCGACATCAGTCCGTAAAACACACCGTCTTTGCCACCACGTATTTCAACCACTTGATTGGCTTTGCATTGCATTCGATATTCCTCATCGCGAAGACTAGCATCCTTGATCAGGTGTATTGCATGAGTAGCAGATTCTTTTTGTGCAATGGCAGGATAGCCCATTTTGGACATAAACTCACTGAACACCTTAATATCAGATGCGAACGAGGGATCATTCGCAGAGATAAACTGCAAATCGGAGACCTTCACATCTTCGGTCTTGTTTTCCATGTCAGACTGCGATTGCGGATTCGGAATAATCGTTTGGGCTTGTAAACCTACTGCCATAAGGACGAGTTGCAAGGCAGAGAGAACGAAGATTTTCTTCATAAAAAAAATTTCTCAAATATACAACATCCTCTTTTAGTTTAAGGTTTGATTCAGAAAGAGCACAATTGCGGAAAATGTGAATAACAATTTCAGATTTCTGTTTTCTATTCTATACTTTTGTCGATGTATCAGGTGCCTTAAATTTTACATGTTGTAAGGTGAAAAGGGAATACTGTGAAATTCAGTAACACTACCCGGTGCTGTAAGCTCTGCTAATCTTGATTCATTCATGCCACTGTTTCTACTACAAAACGGGAAGGCGAATCAGGAATGGAGTAAGTCAGAAGACCTGCCTGAAACACAATTTTTATTCAATGGCTTCGGGAAAAAAGCCACTGGTAAGTACGAATACTCTTTTCATACTTATTGAACCGTTCCCGTTACTTTTTAGTAACGTAATTAAAAAATAAAGATGAAAAAAAGTACAGCATGTTTAATTGCAGTCTGCTTGGCCTTAACTACCAATGCACAAATCACCTCCTTCGAAACACTTCCATTACAGCCTCCTGCCGTCTATTGGAATGGCATTCAGGGAATCGACTCGACAATAACCTTTCAGAACGGGAGTGCGATGTTTATCAACGACAGAGATACTAGCGCATGGGGTGACAGTTGGAGCGGATGGGGCTACTCGGCCGATACTGACACGATCAATGGCACCTATACCAACGAAATGAGTGCGATCACCGGAAATGGTCATAATAATTCAAGTAAATATGCGGTAGCCTATATGGGTTATGATGCACTCGTGAATAAAATTAAATTTACATCATCCGCGTTGATCAGTAGCATGTTTGTAACCAATACAACCTATGGTTATAAAACTATTCGAGACGGAGACGGCAATTTTTCAAAGAAATTTGGCGGACCGTCAGGTAATGATCCTGATTTTTTTCGCTTAGATATCACTGGATGGTTTGCCGGAACTCCAAAGCCTGATACTGTTCGTTTTTATCTAGCTGATTACAGATTCTCCAACAATGCAAACGACTATATTATAAAAGATTGGACCTTAGTAGATCTGAGCATTTTAGGCACTGTCGATAGTTTGACATACAATTTGGTATCGACAGACAATAATTCGTTTGGTATGCTGACCCCGGCTTATTTCTGTTTGGATGACTTGAATTATGTGATTGTTGGAATCAATGAATTGACAGATGCAGATGGTATTCACATATATCCTGTGCCTATGAATGAGTATGCAGTGATTGAAAATAGCACCGCTAATAATCTAGCATTGACGATTATCAACATCAACGGACAATCTATCTATTCGTCTACTATCGAGAAATACGCAACAAAAAAAATCAACACAAGTGCTATCGCTCGTGGGGAATATATCATCCGTATTGACAATGGCGAAAAAGTAAGTTTCAAGAAACTTATCAAATAGGCTACATGAAAATTACGATGACCATTTTATTGTTGGCATTGGCTTCATATAACAGTCATGCGCAATATGCACCTCAGGCCGGATTACCCGGAAGCACTGCTATGTATAAAGATAGTAGTGCTTTTATTGATTGGTCTTCAAACTGCCTGATACAGAGAGGCTGGTTACATATCACCGACACCACCTTAGGAAAAACAACAGCAGGTGATGCAACAAACGCATTCGGTAAAGCCGATGGCAATATCGTAAGCCTTGGCGATGCAGGCGAAGCGCTTTTCTTTTTTGAAAATCCAATTATCAACGGACCGGGCTTTGACTTTGCTATTTTTGAAAATGGTTTTCTAAGTCCGTTTGATTCCAATCTTGCCTATCTTGAATTAGCGCAAGTTGAAGTCAGTAATGATGGGTTCACGTTTTTTAGATTTCCACCGATTTGCGAAAATGATACCACCATTCAAATCGGAGGCACCGGCGATTACATGGATGCTCAACATATTCATAATCTTGCAGGTAAATATATTGCTAGCTATGGTACGCCCTTTGAACTAAGCGAGTTAAGCACGCAATCCGGCTTAGATATCAATGACATCCATTACATTAAGGTAAAAGATATTATTGGCTCGCTCGATGAGAACTCTTGTGTTCGTGACGCCAACAGTCATAAGATCAACGATCCATATCCAACGCCATTCCCAACAGGTGGTTTTGATCTGGATGCCATCGGTATCATACATCAAAAATTTCCGACAGGCTTTTCTAATGCGACTATAGACAACACGAACCTATTTTATCCTAATCCCACCAATGGCATATTGCATTGCAAAAATTGGAAGGCCATCGATGAAATAGCCCTGTACTCATTGGAAGGTAAAGTACTCATACGCCAATCGGGCCCAGCTGATGATTTCAATCTTACATCATTACCAAAGGGGCAATATGCACTAAGTCTCCGCTTCAAGAATGGACAACAACATCATCAATTGATTTCAAAATATGAATAGGCCTATACTTTTATTACTAAGTCTATTTGTCAACCTAAGTGCTTGTGTCAAAGACCGGCCCAACCCCGATTTGCATAGTTTACCTTCTTCCAACCATCGTGGTATCATCATCAGTAACGAAGGGTCTTATGGAAATAATAATGGCGAACTTTCTTTTTTAGATATTGATTCGAATGCGATATTCAATCAATTGTATTTTACTTCGAATGCGAAACAATTAGGCGATGTGGTACAGAGCGTTTCACGCATCAACAATCTCTATTATGTAGCAGTCAATAACTCCAATAAAATTGTTGTGATTGACCCAACTACCTATAAAGAAATAACAACTATCGCATCGATTACATCACCTCGTTACATCACGCAAGTCAGTGCTAACAAGGCCTATGTCTCTTGCTTGTATTCGCCAAGAATCTATGTACTTGATATAATATCGAATAAAATTACATCAACAATCCAAGTTGACTTTCCGAATACGGAACGGATGATTTGCCAAAATGGATTGTGCTATGTAACAAACTGGGATACGGCAAGTAATATCATCTATCAAATCAATACAAGCAACGATCGTATTGAACATCGTATACCAATCAATGGCAGGGCTTCGCATGATATCGTATCTGATAAAAATGGTATGCTGTGGATTCTTTCAGGAAATAAATACAAAAACAAATCGTCGTATTTGACACAATACAATCCGCTTACAAAACAAATCATTCAGACCTTCCCCTTCGCCGCTGCGCACGATCCTTTTCGACTCACTATCAATCAGCATAAAGACACCCTTTACTTTATCAATGTCGATTACAACGGCACGTCATCAAGTAACGGCTTGTACCGAATGAGCATAAGCAACATGACGTTACCGGCATCACCATTCATACAAGCACCTATCAATTCATATTTCTGGGCACTAGGTATTGACAGTGTCACGCAGCATATTTATCTTTCTGACCCAAAAGGATTTACACAACAAAGTACAATCTATGAGTATTCAACTACCGGTGAATTGATGCATCAATTTACTGCCGGTATCGGTGCCAATAGTTTTCTATTTAACGAATGAAAGAAGTAATCATCATAGTATTCTTCGTGCTTTCATCAATTCTTCAATGCGATGCACAACACGCTAAACGAGATACGATCAATGAAGTTGTTGTCACTGATAAAAAAGTAGTTGTACCGCCAGCATCATCACAGCAAATTCAATCGTCCATTTCGCAATACTACCGACAGGCATCGCTACAACATTTACTTCAGCTACATACCAATGTATTTGTCAAAAACTATGGCATCGGCAGTTTGAGCACTATTAGTATACGAGGCAGTTCGGCTGCGCAAACGCAGGTTCTTTGGCATGGCGTCAATATAAATAATGCCATGACTGGCCTCAGTGATTTCAGCGCAATACCGGTTTCCTTTTTCGACAAGATTAGCATTGACTATGGAAGTGCGTCAAGTAATCCAGCGATGAGCGGCTGCATTCAGTTATCGAATGACAAACCTTCATTCTATAAACATAAAAAAATACAAGCTGCATTCGGTTATGAAAATCTAAAAAATTATACCGCAAGTATTGGCATCGCAACATCCAACCGTCTTCTTTCTAATCGACTTCGTGTAAACATTAGTAAAGCAAAAAACGAATTCACTTTTTTCAATACAGACAAACAGCGAACCGATACATTAACGCATGCGCAAAGCAATCAGATTAGTGTAATGAATGACCTTTCATTAAAAATAAATAATCGTTTCATCCTTTCATGGCATGTTTGGGCGCAGCATCAACAACGTGAAATTCCTCCAGCAATCTTTGAAGCGTCCAGTGTAAAAATGGAAACAACTACAGCGTATCGCACCTTGGTAAAATTAGAACAACATCGTTACCAATCGTACTCCTCAACAACCACGCTTGGAGTATTCTACGAACAATATGCCTATGACGATTCGCTCATTCAACTTCGATCACAGGCTTCGGTAACGAACATTCCTTTTATAGAGCAATTCAATCTAATCCTACCTCGTCGTCAGAAAGTAAGTTTGCAGTTAATCGCAAACCGATCATTTTTAACGGGTCGCACAAATTATTCATTGAATAAAGCAGGCATCATTGCTTCGTATTCGGTAGATCAACTTCTCAAGCACATCAATCTGCAAACATCAATCGAAAAGGAAGTAACCGATGTATTTCAAGTACCCTTGATTGCAAACGTTTCATTGAACTGGGATGCATGGCATTTTATCAAACCATATGTGACCGTATCAAGTCATTACAGAATGCCAACGTTGAATGAGTTGTATTACAATCCAGGTGGCAATATCAATCTCAAACCTGAAACAAGTAAAAATCTTGAAGGAGGATTTCAACTCAATAAAAAGTGGCAAACGCAAACACTTCATACCGACTTAACGTTGTTTAACCGCAAGGTCAATAACTGGATTGCTTGGTATGGCGCCTCGATTTTAACACCCCATAATATTCAACAAGTCTGGAGTCGTGGCCTTGAATTTATCGGGCATTATGATATCAATTTAGCAAGTCGCAGGCAGAACGATTACCCTAAGGATTCTATTATGATGATCGAGGTATGTCTTGCGAAAAAGAGCGCTTCCAATCGCATCGAAAAAAAACGAACAGTTTCGTTTGATATCTTATATGCCTACACACTTTCAACGACAGAAGAATCTGCTATACGGAACGATTACTCAATCGGCAAACAGATTCCGTATGTACCACGTTATCAGTTGAAAGGTAATATCGGATTGAAATGGGACCAATTTGAACTAAGCTATGTTCATACCTATACAGGTTATCGATTTATCACCTCAGATGAAAGCCAATATCTAAAACCCTATGGTACAGGTAATGTATTTGCATCGTATAAATGCCAGATTAATACGAATTTGCTACATGCCACCTTACGTTTTAATAATCTATGGAATACCCGCTACGAAAGTATCGCAGGTCGAATAATGCCCGGAAGAAATATCAGTATAGGAATCATGTGGGAGATGCAATAAATCCTTCGACAGCAAGTAAGTTCAGTAATCACTATTTTCTACTAATAAACCATTGCGGCAGAACATCGCTTTCTCACCTTATCAAGAATGACTTCCTGAGCCTTCAATTCTGCCTCTAACGATGCAATGGCCTGCAGCTGCGTTGCATTTGGCTTAGCTTCCATCGAACAGAATGTACCATAAAGTTCAGAAATTTTTTCACGTATCTTTTCTTCATCAGCAAACATCGACGTCTGTTTAGTGGCCATCAATGCAGCTCGTACTTTTTCTAAATCGTCATAAATTACTTTACTAGATGTCGACTTTTTAAATGCCACAGTATCCGCTTTTAATTTGGCTTGCAAACTTGCGATGGTATCGATGGTATTTGCTAATCGTATATACATCGCTTGAAGTGCCATCGCTTTATCGTAAACAAGTTTACGGTCTATTAGACTCAAATCCTTGTTGCCATTATCATGAATACAACGCACTGTGCTCAGATACTCTTTATCCTTGATTTTTAGTTTAATGGTATACGTGCCAGGTAATACCATCGGCGCAGTGAATCCAGCACCGTCCATTTTAGTACTACCGGCAGCGACGCGCGGCGGTGTTCCTCTGAGATTCCAATCTACTTTATTAATACCCTTGCGTATCGTCGCGGGCATAGATTGAATTAAGTTGCCTTTGTCATCCAAAATATCAATCGTGGCTTTACCGGAAGAAACACGCTCCTTCAAGTAATATTGTATCGATGGTGTTGTAGGTGCATTACCAGTGCCCCAGCCGCCTGAGACTTCAGGTCCGCCCCAACCGAATCGACCATTATTGAGAATGATATCGGGTGTTGGAAAAATAGACACATCCTTACTAATCGTTTCTTGATTCATTTGACTAATTGGCCGTATGTCATCTAGGATATAAATACCTCGACCATGTGTAGCCACAATAAGGTCGTGTGTTGTTGGATGAATTTGAATATCGCGCACAAGGGCATATTCAGGTATATTATTTTTCATTCGAAACCAATTTGCACCGCCATCCAATGTGCAAAACAGCCCCATCTCAGTGCCTAGAAAAAGGAGATTTTTATTTTCAGTGTCTTCAACAATCTTGTGCGCGAAGCTGTTAAATTCTTTGCTATCAAGCCGTATCCACGTCTTTCCAAGATCGGTGCTTTTGCCTAGGTATGTTTTATGATCGCCATACATATGATTTTCAAACGTGACATACAATGTATTCTTATCAAACTGCGAAGGCTGTATGCTGCTCACCCAGGCCTGTCTAGCAATACCACATGCAGTGACATTCATAGAAACATTGGTCCATTTTTTACCCCCGTCAAGCGTGTATTGAAGATTTCCATCATCAGTGCCAACCCAAACCAAATTCTCATCCAAGGGTGATTCGGCAATCGTGAATACAGTGCAATGATTTTCTGCCGAGGTATTATCTGCACTTAAACCACCACTATCTTCCTGCTCTTGTTTTTTCTTATCATTGGTTGTTAGATCGGGTGAAATACGATTCCAGTTTCGCCCTTGATCAGTCGATTTGTAGACATACTGTGCTCCAACATACAAGTTCTTAGGATTCTTCTTTCCTATGACAATGGGTGTATTCCAGTTCCATCGAAGTTTATCTTCTTTCAATGTTTTTTTAGGTTGAATGCTTTCACCTTTCATCGTAGCGAGTTCAATTCGTGCCATATTTCCACCTTGATATTCGGCGTAAGCAGTCTTGCCATCTGCATCAGGCACTGTCCAGAAACCATCGCCACCATAGAGACGGCTCCAATTGGCATTACCAACACCACCAGGCGTTGAGCTAGGGGCCATCCAACTTCCATTATCTTGCAAGCCACCATAGACATTATAAGGATCTTTATTATCAGCGGCTACGTGGTAAAACTGACCAACAGGCAAACTATGCTGAAACATCCAAGTGACGCCGCGATCGATACTCATATACACACCACCATCGGTACCGAGGTACATCAGATTGGTATTTGTTGGATTAATCCAAAGAGCGTGCATATCGCTGTGCACCCAACCGCCGTCGCTTGATGCGTTTGAGAATGAGTAACCACCATCGTCGGAGTACGCGAATTCAAAAGCAGGACGATACACCCTCTTTTCATCTTTGGGATCAACTACAATCGTACTAAAATAAAAGGGGCGAGCGCATACATTCATCGTGGCACTTTGACTCTTCCACGAATCACCTCCATCTTCAGAAATATACAAACCGGTTGCTTTATTTTCTACAATGGCTATCATTTTCTTCGGATTACTTGGAGCCAATGTCATCGCAATACGTCCGAAAGGCTTAGGCGGCAAACCATTACTAATTTCTTTCCAAGTTGCGCCACCATCCATACTTTTGAATAAACCACTTCCTTCACCTCCCGAATTAAAACTGTATGGTTGACGGCGAAATTGCCACATCGACGCGAATAAAATATTGGGGTTGCTTGGATCCATTAGCAAATCGGCGCAACCTGTCTTTGCATCTTTGTATAATATTTTTTTCCACGTTGCACCACCATCGTCTGATTTATATAATCCGCGATGTTCGCTATCACTCCAAAGCGCACCTGGCACGGCTACGTAAATGATATCTGAATTACTCGGATGTACGATTATGTTAGAAATATGTTCGGTACTGTCGAGCCCTATTTTTTTCCAGTTTTCACCTCCATCAGTCGATTTATACATCCCATTTCCTATGGACACTGAATTTCTCATATTGCTTTCTCCGGTACCAACATACAGCGTGGTTGGATTTTTCTGATCAATAGCGATGGCGCCTATGGACTGACAATATTTATCAAAGATTGATTTGTACGAAGTGCCGGCATTGGTTGACTTCCAAACACCGCCTCCGGCCGTTCCAAGATACAGGGTTTTACCATTGTCATTCGCAACACCAGTGATGGCCGAAACTCGCCCACTCATTGTACCAGGCCCCAACGCTCTGGCTTCCATAATACTGAACATCGATGAGTTTACAGCATTTTGCGCGAAGGCCATTGCTGAAATGCACAACAAGGAGGCCATGAAAAATAGTTTCTTCATACTTAAATTAGTTTGTGATGGTATACATTGACAAAATAGGTCGTATCGACAATGCGTTGCGGTATGACCTATTTATTATTTCTTCAATTCACTGAGCGCTTTAGGTTGAAACATCGCATCATCAATCGGCTTGTTGATGCTTACTTTGGTGATTTCCATTTCGCCTTCATCACCGCCAGACAACATAGGGAACACAATACCTTCGTCAAGTTTCTTGTAATTTGAATAGGTCTTTGTCATCTCAAATTCCTTACCATTGGCTTTTCTCTTAGACACTTCTTTAATCACATAATACGTGGATGCGTCTAGAAAAAATGTCGTGATTTCACCCTCTTTATCTGTGAGGGAAATTTTGTGACAATCTGTTCCTTCGACATCATCCTTCCCTAAATAATCTATTTTTTTACCATAGTCTTTGTAGGTAATAAATTGGTCTATCATATCCAATTGATCTTGCGATGATTTGACATCATCAGCTGTTGATGGTTCGGCTTTAGTTTGACCAGCAAACGGCATAAAGCTCCAACCTTCTTTATCTGTGATAATTTGATAACCGCTCATACCCATCACTTCGATATCGGCGCGCATGGCCTTCTTCTGTACCTGATTAACGACTAACTTAATTTCTGCACCTTGAGCCTTCATTGTCATCTCGGAGGTCATTGATTTTAATTTGTTCCAATTGTCTGCACCACCGATTGCGGTGATGTGGTTTTTGATAATCTCATTTAAATCTTGTGCTGAAACTGACATTGATTGAAAGGCAATGAAAAGCATCATACCTAGAGCGATTAATTTTTTCATGTTTTTTTTTATTTTTAAGTAGTTGCCAAAAGTAAAAGACAGATGTAATAATACTTCTACTTATTTGATGAAAGGCAAAAAAGTTATTTGGATGATGCAGCTGTATAGAGTACATTAGAAAAAAAACGTCCAACAACTTGAAGTAGTTATTGGACGTTCATTAAAACAATAGAGTTATACGTTTAGGCCACTGCCTTATTGACCAATTCGGCGGCTTCACTTAATAGAATCGCACTTTGAACTTTCAATCCTGATTTTTCAATCAATTCTTTAGCGGCTTCTGCATTCGTACCTTGCAGTCGAACAATCACAGGTACCTTAATTTCACCAATAGCATTATATGCATCGACAACACCTTGCGCAACGCGGTCGCAGCGCACAATCCCACCGAAGATATTGACCAAAATAGCCTTGACATTCGGATCTTTCAAAATCAATCTAAATCCAGCTTCTACAGTTGTTGCATTGGCTCCACCACCTACGTCCAAAAAGTTTGCAGGTTCACCACCACTTAATTTAATCATATCCATCGTTGCCATCGCAAGACCAGCGCCATTGACCATACAACCGACATTACCATCAAGCTTCACATAATTAAGATTGCTTTCGCTTGCTTCCACTTCTGTTGGATCTTCTTCTGATTTATCGCGCAATTCGGCCAAATCTTTATGACGAATAAGCGCATTTTCTTCAAGGTTCATCTTACAATCAACGGCAATGATTTTGTCGTCGCTTGTTTTAAATAATGGATTAATTTCAAGCATATCACAATCTAAACCGATAAAAGCATTATACAAATTGGTCACAAATTTGACACAATTCTTGAAGGCCTCTCCACTTAATCCAAGATTGAAGGCAATCTTCCTTGCTTGGAATGCTTGCAAGGGACGACCTGGCTCAACCCACTCCTTAAATATTTTTTCAGGTGTATTATGTGCCACATCTTCAATATTCATACCGCCTT
>CAIRSV010000277.1 GCA_903881265.1 uncultured Bacteroidota bacterium | reverse complement strand
GCCAAGGTATGAAATGCAAATGAATGCCACAGATTCTCAGATTGATGCGATCGGTTAATTTTTATAATCTTTGAGTCTGTGGCAAATAGACATCATCTGAACGAGAAAACGCTCAATCGCTGGGGTATGAAATGCAAATGAATGCCACAGATTCTCAGATTGATGTAATCGGATAATTTTTATAATCTGCGAATCTGTGGCAAGTAGGCATCATCTGAACGAGAAATACGTTCAATGAAACAGATCAAATATGCAAATGAATGCCACAGATTCTCAGATTGATGCAATCGGATAATTTTTATAATCTGCGAATCTGTGGCAAATAGACATCATCTGAACGAGAAATACGTTCAATTAAAGAGTTCAAACCATCCTACGATAGGCACTGCAAGTTTCTCATAACTGATCAAAATGGATTACTTTTGCAAGGCTACCTCTTTTTAATTTAACGAATTTTCGCTTGACAAAAGACTCTAACATACTGATCACAGGCGCAGCCGGCTTTATCGCCAGTTGCATGGCTTCTTACCTCAATGTCAAAGGATACAAAAACCTAATTCTTGTCGATGATTTTACAAGGGAGGATAAAAAACGAAATTTCGATACAATTGAAAAATTGGCCTTGGTTGAAAGAGATCAACTGACCACTTTTTTACATCAAGACCAACCCATCGATCTGGTGATTCATTTCGGCGCAAAGACAGACACTACCGAAATGGATTATGCCGTGCACGAAAAACTAAACCTACTGCCATCAAAAGTGCTATGGCACTATTGCACTGCCAAACAAATTCCATTGATTTATGCTTCATCTGCTGCCACCTATGGATCCGGTGAACAAGGTTATGATGATGATCATCTAAAGGTACACGAACTTCAACCCCTGAATCCATACGGTGTTTCAAAAAATGAATTTGACAAGTTTGTGCTTGATCAATCTAAACAAGAGCAAGCTACCCCACCGCATTGGTATGGATTGAAATTCTTTAATGTCTATGGCCCTAATGAATACCACAAGGGCCGCATGGCTTCCGTGATTTTTCATGCCTATCATCAAATAATTGAAAAAGGTTTCTTGAAACTCTTCCGTTCACATCGCCCTGATGTTGCTGATGGTGGACAAATGCGCGATTTTATTTATGTAAAAGATATCCTTGAAGTCACCTATTGGCTAATGAAACATTTACCTGAAAGCGGTTTGTATAATTTAGGCACAGGCAAAGCAGCCACGTTTGTCGACTTGGCGAATGCGGTCTTTGATGCAATGAATAAAGAAGCATCGATTGAATTTATCGACACGCCAATTGATATCAGGGAAAAATATCAGTATTTCACCGAAGCAACGATGAGTAAATTAATCAAGGCAGGATATGACGCACCTTTTTATTCAATCGAAGAAGGCGTGAACGATTATATTGAAAATTATCTTTCAACAGAACGATATTATTAATTCAACGCAGGATTTGTTGGCATATGAAGCAGCGTATTAAATTGTTGACCCAACGCCGCAATTGATTTCTTCCAAAGAGTATCAGCATCTGTTTTAAACACCAATTCAAGTGATGCGTCCGATACCAACCATGAGTTCACATCGAGCTCAGATTGCAATTGACCTTTACCCCATCCAGAATAACCAATAAACATTTTACAATTAGTGGGAACAATATCGCCGTTCACGATACCGTCTATTGCTTTTTCTAAACTACCGCCCCAATAAATGCCATCGGCAATCTCTTCGCCTCCAATCAATGCAGGCACATTGTGTATCATATTGATGGATTCAAGTCCAACAGGTCCGCCAATATATAAAGGGAACGGACTGTTTTCCAATGCAGGAATTAATTGAGATAAATCGGCATCGGCTTTTTTATTAATGATGAAACCTATGCTTTCATTGATATCGTGATGACAAACATACACTACCGACCGTTGAAAACTTTCGTCCTGCAGCAAGGGTTCTGAGAGCAGCAGCTTACCGCTCGCAATCTTGATATTGGTATTATATTGAAATACATCGTCGAACATGATGTGAATGTTTATACTAAAGTAACGGCTTCAATTTAGATATTCAAACATTAACGGACATTCTTATCTGCATCAAGGAAAAGAAAATGAAGTAACGCAATATTCATTCACAACAACCACCTAGAATGAGCAATGAAAAGGCGACTTGATCTGTCGGAAGAATCAACACTTTCACAAATTTTATTATCTTCGCGCTATGAATCCACAAAAACGCGTGTTTGACAATATCGTTGATGCGATAGGCAATACTCCACTAATCCGTTTAAACAGTATTACAAAAGATTTTCCTTGTCCAGTATACGCCAAGGTCGAATATTTCAATCCAGGCAATAGTATTAAAGACCGAATTGCCCTGAATCTAATTCAGGATGCAGAACGAAGCGGCAAACTAAAACCAGGCGGCACTATTGTTGAATGTACAAGTGGTAATACCGGTATGGGATTAGCGCTTGTGGCGTTGACACGCGGCTATAAATGTGTCTTCACCCTTGCTGATAAAATGAGTAAGGAAAAAGTAGATATCCTTCGTGCCATGGGTGCAGAAGTACATGTTTGTCCAACAAATGTCGAACCCGAAGATCCACGTTCGTATTATTCAGTCGCAGCGCGTATCGCGAAAGAACGCGGCGGGTGGAATCCTGATCAATACAATAATCTTTGTAACCGCGAAGCCCATTATATGAGCACAGGCCCTGAAATCTGGCATCAGACGGAAGGCAAAATCACACATTATGTGGCTTCTACAGGAACAGGCGGCACCTTGATTGGTACGGGTAAATTCTTAAAAGAGCAAAACCCTGATGTGCAAGTGTGGGGCATTGATCCTGATGGTTCGATACTGAAACATTGGTTCGATACTGGTGAAATCAAACCTGAATTAGCCAAAGTATATGCCGTAGAAGGTATGGGTGAAGATTTTATTCCTGAAAATTACGACCGCAATTTTATTGATCATATAGAAACCATCCATGACAAAGAATCGATGCTGATGTGTCGAAGGTTGGCAAAAGAAGAAGGCCTATTCTGCGGATCATCTGCAGGTGCGGCAGTACAGGGATTAGTGCAGATAAAAGATAAATTAAAGCCAACCGACTTAGTGGTTGTTATCCTTCATGATCATGGTAGTCGCTATGTAGGTAAAATCTATAACGATGAATGGATGAAAGAAAAAGGATTTCTTTAGTTGTGCAAAATAAGGATTTAGCAAAG
>CAIRSV010000276.1 GCA_903881265.1 uncultured Bacteroidota bacterium | reverse complement strand
CTGTATTGTTTGCTACAGAAAACTATTTAGATGCAAAGAAAACGGCGACTATTTTTCTCATTTTTTCTCTTTCTTGTTGCCTGTCTTTTTTCTATTCTGTTGCTTATTCCTATCTTCATTATCATGCGAAGGGTTGGAGCGCTGTGACGCAGCGAATGAATATTTCAGAGGGAATCATGCATCCCGGTTATTATTCTAATTATTTTGCTTTTGCATTGGTGTGGTGTGTCTTTGAATTGACTTCAATGAAAAAAAATACAACACGCAGACAAGCGATGCTGATGGGTTTAATTCTTATGTTACTGTCCGCTCTTTTACTCTTGATTTCTAAAACTGCTATTTTATATATAGCCTGTTTTGCCGTGTATATGGTATGGATGTCGACGGCCCGTATACGACAGATGGCACTACGGGTACTCTTATTTGTTGTTTGTATTGGAAGCATTGGTTTGATTACAACACAAATACCGAATATCAGAAATCGAATCGTTGAGACATTCCGTGATTCTAGTCAATTGAATAAAGACGTGCCACTTGCCAATTCCACAGGAAGTCGTTTGGCTGCCTGGCATAATGAATGGACGCTAATCAAGGAAAACTGGTTAACAGGCTATGGTACCGGTGAAGCGAATATGGCGCTTAAACATAAATTGATCAACGACGGATACGTTCGTCTTGCCGAGGAAAATATGCATACACATAATCAGGTTTTTCACACGTGGCTTGATTTAGGTATCGTTGGTGTTTTGCTTATGGTGGCAATCCTGCTCGTGTCGTCTCAGGTATTTAGTCGTCTTCATAACCGTCTTGCGTGGTGGTTGCTTCCGTTGATTGTAATGAATATATTGACCGATGATATGCTTGAGGTGCAGGCAGGAACTGTTTTTTTCGCCTTCTTCCTGACCTTGTTCATTTATCAACGCAACAATGAGCGGCTTAGTTATTCATAAACTTATAACCCACGCCCCGTATACTCAAGAAATGTTTCGGATTGCGAGGATCTTCTTCAAAATATTTTCGGTAGGTCATAATGAAATTATCAATGGTGCGCGTGGTTGGAAAGACATTAAATCCCCACACCATTTTCAGGATATGTTCTCTCGAAATGACCTCATTTTTATTTTCGACCATAAGCTTCAGAAATTGCATTTCTTTTTTGGTCATCATATGTTTTTCGCCCCGAATATCATAACACTCTTGCGCATGAAAATCAATGCGGCTTTTTCCTATTTCGATATAATGAATTTCTTCGGCGGAATGTTCGATTTTCTTATTCTTCAGAATTAATTTTTCGACTCGAAGTATCAGTTCTTCTAAATTGAATGGCTTGGTGAGATAATCATCGCCTCCTTTTTTCAACCCTAATACTCGATCGGCACCACTGCTTTTTGCAGACAAAAACATGATAGGTACTTTTTCATTTTGTAAGCGGATACTTTCACAGACCATCAAGCCATCCACTTCAGGCATCATAATATCAAGCAGAATGCAATCGAAATACTCTTCTTTAAATGCCTTGATAGCGGCCTTGCCATTATCAACGGCAGTCACTTCATAGTCCTCCATTTCAAGATTTAATTTCAGCGCCACTCGCAAACTCTCCTCGTCTTCGACTAGCAAGATGCTTCCTTTATAATTCGTTTTTCGTATCATGGGGTTTCTGTTAGTTAAACAAAAGTGACTTCAAAAATAGAGCCTTTCGGATGATTGTTTTTCACGGCAATGTCATATTTGTAAAGCGAAACAATTTTTTTCACGATAAACAATCCCAACCCTGTTCCTTTGGATGCACGCGTGTTCTCATTGCCGATGCGATAAAATTTTTCAAAGATTTTTTCTTTTTCATTGTCGGGAATACCCACACCCTCATCCTTCACAGACAGCACTGTTTTTTTTTGTTTTTTTTCAAGAACAACCTCGATTGTTCCTGAAGAATATTTACGCGCGTTTTCAACCAAATTGCTAATCACAAGTTTCCAAAGTGATGAGTCGCCGTTGATATAAAAATCATCTGACATCAAATGGGTGGTCACAGCGCAAGATGGATAACGTTGTTGTATCTGACTGATGACATCCAACACAAGGCCTTTTATTTCGACCTCTTCGTGATACATCGCTTTTGTCGCACTTTCAAGTTGAGTAGAAACCAAGATATTATTGCATAAATCATTCAGACGGTTTGTTTCTGTAATGGAAGAGGCCAGGAATTTTTGTTGGGTCTCCTCGTCGAGCCGATGTTTTTCGAGTGTTTGTAAATTCAATTTGATGCCGGCAATTGGCGTCTTCAGTTCGTGGGTCACACTCAGCATGAAGTTCTGCTGAAGTTTAGCCAACATTCGTTGGCGGTAATACGCATAATACACTATGCCAGCTGTCAGAAGTGTAATCAGAATAAAGGCCGAGCCTTCGCCTGTGTATTGTTTGGTGCGTCTCATTTTTCGTTGACTGATCGCATCCAATTCTTTTTTAATCACGATATGATTATCGGTTTTTTGAAGGAGCTCAATTTTTTCTTTTTCGAGTGTGTAAATCAATATATTCTGCTTATTCAGACTATACCCCCAAAAGACAATGGAGGCAATGACATAGGCAAACATCAACGTATATGCAATAGTGAATTTCATGGTATGCGATTGCCCAAATTTACACAGATAATTTACTTTAATCAGGAATTAGTATTTACTTTTGTTCCACAGGTAGATTTGATTATTGTTCGACCTGCGTTACAACAGAACTAATACTCGTCCTCATTAGGCATACTTGTTTAATCAGTCGCGTTCAATGTTCGTTCTACTTATTTAAACCCGTTTCGTATGCATCCTTTACAACAACTTTTAAGCAAACAAATCGTACTCATTGATGGCGCTATGGGCACGATGATACAACGTCACAATTTACAAGAAGCCGATTACAGAGGCACGCAATTTGCCAATTGGCCGAGTGATGTCAAAGGAAATAACGATTTGCTTTCTATGACACAACCCGATATTATTACGAATATTCATCTTCAATATCTTGAGGCTGGCGCGAATATCATAGAGACAAATACATTTAGTGCACAACGAATTTCAATGGCTGATTATGATATGCAGGAACTCAGTTATGAACTCAATGTGGCATCAGCTAAATGCGCTAGAAAAGCCATCGATATTTTTCTTGCCGCAAACAGCGACGTCCTAGCTGAACACTATTTTGTGGCTGGTGCACTCGGACCAACAAATCGTACCTTATCGCTTTCGCCTGATGTCAATAATCCTGGATTCAGGGCCGTTTATTTTGATGACGTAGCTGATGCGTATTACGAACAAGTAAAAGGTCTTGTTGATGGTGGTGTAGATGTGATTTTGATTGAAACTATTTTTGATACCTTGAATGCAAAAGCTGCGATTTACGCAACTAAAAAATATTTTGATGATCATGGCATCGCATTGCCGATTATGATTTCTGGTACGATTACCGATTCGTCGGGACGTACATTAAGCGGACAAACATTGGAAGCCTTTTATTATTCTGTTGAACATGCCAACCCAATTAGTATAGGATTAAACTGCGCATTAGGAGGCCGACAGATGAGACCATTCATTGAGGAGTTGTCGCACATTGCCACCTGTTATGTAAGCGCCTATCCGAATGCAGGCTTGCCAAATGCAATGGGTGAATATGATGAGACAGCAGAAATGACCGCTGGTATTATACGCGAGTGGGCGCTTGATGGCTTGGTCAATTTGGTAGGCGGATGTTGCGGCACCACGCCAGCACATATCAAGGCCATTGCAGCAAACGTGAAGGGCTTGAAGCCGAGAGAGCTTGCTGTATCGGTCTAATTATCTGCGTTTAAACACAATCACATAACGGTTCTTACTTTCAAAAACTTTCGTGAACCCGCTGTTTATTTTTTCAACCAACGACTTGACACAAGGATTTAATAAAGCCTCCTGACGCCAGTTTTGAAACACGATATAGGATATCGGATGATTGACTTGTTTTTCATACAAACTATAATCACCGCAGGGAGGCAGAGCGCCTTGTATAAAGCCAGCAACTGATTCGCGAGGATTTTTGCCAGGCTGCCAATTCACTGGAAAATAATTAATTTCTGCTTCGTAATTATTAAGCAGAATCAGATGCTTGTCTTCCATCGCACCGAGATAATCACTAAAATGAAGGAACGAGCCATCTTGATGAAACAAGCTGTCGTTGCCAGGAAGTTGTTGCCAATAATCGAAATGCAAATTCAGTACCACACTATTATCTTCGATGAAATCAGACGCTTTCATAATCTCTTTGCCAATTGCATTCGCCTTCATTACATAAGGGAAACGAATAATCAGAAAGGTGCAGGAAATTAAAAAAGAAACGCTGATGAATATTGTTTTGGTTAGTTCTGTCCACTTTTTTGTCGCAAAATAAAGTAGCATGAATAGAGGAGGTAAAAAGGCGAGTCGGATATCAATGCTACCAGCGCCACCTATACTTTGCGGGCAAGAAAGATAGGAAATGAAGGTAAAGACAAACATAAAAACAAAGACGTATCCCAAACTCATTTTAGGCTGAATGTTCACTTTGATCCGCGTGAAGATTAATACGAATAAGAAGGAGAGTAGTAAGATGCCGCAAGCCACAGCTGGAAAAACTTCTGCGTGACGGGTACTTTGTGATGCATAAAACGTCAGGAAATTTAAAAATTTTTGTCCTACGCTTACGATATGCGGCTCGCGCGCGGTTCCGCGTTTGATCATAAATAAAAAAATCATCAGCAGGGAAGGCATAAAAAGCAAACTTAAGCGAGAGAGATGCGTCGATAGTTTTCGGAAATCAAGCGGTATGAAGAGTCGAAAATTCTCGGACAACCAAACCAAAAAAATCATCATCATCACATACATCACGGGCATGCCATGTGAGAAGGCCGTAATCAATAAAAGCAGACTGAGCGTCCATTGTGTTGACGGGTCGTCAAGCCGATGTTTGTTGCGCACGAAATAGCCAAAGGTCCAGCACATCAGTCCGAGTGCTAGCGAATAATTATAAAACCCTTCTTGAAAAGCTAGTGTAAAAAGAAAGGGGAAAAATAAAAAACTTAGGAAGGTATTTTCCCTGCTGATTGATTGGATGCAATACCGAAAGCCAAACGCAAAAAGTAATATATACATAATCTGAAACAGCTTGTCGGCCAACCAATAAGGCACTACCTGCAGAAAAAAACCAATCAGCAGATGACTCGCCCAATTGGGGTCTAGGTTGCGATTGATGGTATAAAATTCCTTATAGAAGGCTCTGTTATGATTAAACACGAAATCGAAAAGCACCTTGGCATTATACGTATGACTAGGGCCATCGCCGGTGATATAGTATTGTGGAATAAGCACAATAGTCAATGCGAGTATCACCAATCCATAAAACAAATATTTTTCTAGCCTAAGCATGCTTTAAAGATAAAACTATTTTTGAAAAAGTACGAGGCAAGTAAGGATTCTCCATATTTCATCAAAAAAAACAGGCTGAAGGGATACCTCAGCCTGTTGCACTATTGATTATTTGATTCTTAATATTTACTCATGCCACTGACGCCCGGGTATTGCCCGTTTTTAAGATCATCCACCATCGGGGAGCTTTCTGTGCTGCCATTCAAGTATGATTTCCAAACAGCGCTACCGTTGCGCACATCCACACAATAAAGATATCGATCGACTGCAACGAAATACACATAATTGCCATAAACAACAGGTGACGATTTGATAAGACTTCCAGCAGGATACTTCCATTTCAAGGTGCCTGACACATGATCAATGGCATATAAGTTAAAGTCGTATCCACCTATGAGTACGGTATTGCTTGCTTCGTGTATTGTTGCGGACGAATAATTGATGCGTTCATTAGTCATGTATTTCCAACGCAACTCGCCTGAAGGAGGCGTTGAAGGCGACGTGGTGTCAATACAGTATAGACCGTAATCGGCGCTACCTATGATACACATACCGCCATACACCATTGGCGATGAGGTAATAATATCGCCGGTGCTATAATTCCATTGAAGACTGCCATTGTTTTCGCGAATCGCATATATTTTTTTGTCCGTAGCACCATAGTATACTAAGCCATTACTTACACGTGGTGACGATAGAATGCTTCCAATGACAGCTGCTGAAGTCCATACTGCTGCGCCTGTTGACGCATTGACAGCGTGCATCTTGACATTCGCTCCGAAATACACATTGCCATTCGCAACCTGAGGCGACGACGAGCATTTGGCACCTGGGTTATAACTCCATAGCTTGTTACCACTTAGGTCATAACAATAAAATGAATCTGTGAGAGAACCCATATACACTTTATCGTTATCGACGGCAATAGAGAGTATACTTGGTTTTTGAAGATTTTTTTCAATGCTGATTTCTCCTTTTAGAATATCCACGGCATAAAAATAACCAGCATCGGTGGTTAGGTAAAGTTTCTTCTTGTATAAGACAGGAACGCCCTGACTTACGCCTTTAAAGAAAACCTCCCATTGCTTGCTACCTGTATACGGATTGTAGCTGATTAGATTATTATTATTTGTGGTGATATAAACCGATTCTTTTCTGTCTACTGGCAACGGAAGGTCTGTACTTTTCTCCTTTCCACAGGAAATTGCCAACAGCATTATCAGCATTGCATAAGCCGAGTAAAATATTTTTTTCATTCGTAATAATTTCTAAAGAGTAAAACAAATATAGCGTAAATACTTTAAGAACAACCGATACTATCGGCTAAAAAATAAATGAGTGGCGCTCTGTATAACGTTTTGTGCGCGAGTATTGCGTTCAAATGCTTGTTAATACTGATTTTCGACCCTGTGTATTCTGTGAAAGCTCTGTTAAACTATCGAGGAGCTAATATTTTAACTTCCATACAAAAGCGTTTTTAGTACTTTTGTTTGCTTCATAACGCCCATGCTCGAATTAATTAACAAAGAAAAAATACCCCAACACATAGCCATCATTATGGATGGTAATGGTAGATGGGCAAAAGAACGTGGGAAAGATCGTCTGTTCGGGCACCAACATGGCGTACTTAGCGTGCGTGAAGTGGTCGAAGGTTGCGTCGAAGCGGGTGTAAAAAACCTCACCTTATACGCTTTTTCAACAGAAAACTGGAACCGCCCAGAGAATGAAGTCAATGGACTAATGGAACTTCTAGTGACCACCATACGTAAAGAAGCAGAGACCTTGTCGAAAAACGGCGTACGCTTATACGTAATCGGAGATTTAGAATCGCTTCCAAAAGCTTGTCGCAATGAGTTAGATGAAGCAATGGCGCTTACTGCAGGCAATGTAAGTCTTAACCTGATTCTTGCGCTCAGTTACAGCG
>CAIRSV010000275.1 GCA_903881265.1 uncultured Bacteroidota bacterium | reverse complement strand
GTTTGTACAATAATTTTTATGCGCCAATGTCGTAATTTTACGCGTTCTCATCATTTCCCAACACCGCTATTATGACCAAGCTTTCTGTCAATATAAATAAATTTGCAACCCTTCGAAATGCCCGGGGCGGAAACAATCCCGACTTGATCAAGGTGGCTATCGATTGTCAGCGTTTTGGTGCGGATGGAATCACCGTGCATCCTCGTCCCGATGAACGACATATTCGCTATCAGGATGTCTATGAATTGAAAAAGGTAATTCGATCTGATAAAGGCCTTGAATTTAATATCGAAGGGAATCCAACAGAAAAGAAATTCATTGATCTTGTACTTGATATTCGCCCCGATCAGGTGACGCTTGTGCCTGATGATTTAAATCAATTGACCTCCAATCATGGTTGGGATACCATAAAAGAAAAAAGTTTTTTAACAGAGATCATCGCTGTTTTTAAAGCCAACAAGATAAGGGTGTCGATCTTCGTCGATCCGTCAGAGACGATGATTACGCACGCAAAGGAAACCGGCACCGACCGAATTGAACTTTATACCGAATCGTATGCATCTCACTATGAAAAAAATAAAGAGCAAGCATTATCTCCTTATGTGAATGCAGCCTCCGTAGCGCAAAAGCTTGGGTTGGGCATCAATGCCGGACACGATTTAGACTTACATAACTTGGCTTATTTTGCCAAACACGTGCATCACTTGCAAGAAGTTTCGATTGGTCATGCCGTAGTCTGTGATGCCTTATATCTCGGATTAGAAAATACCATTCAACTCTATAAGCGTTGCCTTGCATAAACTAGGATGTGTGCGAGAATCGATTTCGCGTTCAAGAAGTTGTACAATGTTATTCTTCGAAATGATTGTATTGTGCACTTTCTAACATAAAAAAGAAAGGTGAGCCCCCACAGCTCACCATTTCTAATCACCCAAAAACAAACCTTAAAATCACTTTATGTATTAACGTCACAACTAACCAATGTTTATTTACGTAATTGAATCATGACAGGATGTGTCTTCTGATTATCACGTTTTATGGCATCTGGCCAATCTTCATCAAGCGCTATAATGTATAGGCCATCTGCGTTGTTTGAAAGATCAACCCTGAATGATAGTCCCTCGAGCTTGGTTTTTAGCAGGGTTCGTTGACCTTTGCTATCTGTCACACTGAGAGTGCCTTGTCTAATATACTTGGAGGATAAAATAGTAAGTTCACCTTCACATGGGTTAGGGTACACAACGATGTTGGGTGGCCCTTCGTTATTGATTACCGAGATGATGCTTGAATATTGATACTGCTTATCTAAATCCACCAGTTTCAGACGATAATAATTGATACCATCTTGTTTTCTGTTATCCATAAAGCAGTAGCTGGCATTCGGAGTATTGTGCAGCACACATTCTATCATGCCAATGGTCGAGAAATTTTTTGCATCCCTGCTTTTCTGAATTTCGATGTAATCGGTATTCAGTTCGTTTCCAGTTTCCCATGTAAGTAAATTGCCCGCTTGCACTTCAGTGCCGCAGAATCGTATGATAGTTATTGGTAAGACCATGCTATTGGGTATTAATTTTAGTAGAAAAATATCATAGCCTCCTGAGGCCATTATATTCGCTTCAGTAATGGCTGGATCGAAGTCAGCTAAACCACTGTAATAACCGGTTACAAAAAGTGATCCAACCTGATCTATTACTATGGCATTGCCTGCATCATTGCCTGTTCCTCCCATACTGCATGCCCATTGATAATGCCCTAATGCATTTAATGTAAGTACAAAAATATCTAGCGTACTGCCGGTTGATGCATTGAATACTGACGTGTTGGATCCTGGGTTGAAATTAACTTGTCCGCTAAACGAACCTGTCGCATACACATTTCCGCTTAGGTCGGTGCTAATTGAAGTACATTGGTCGCTAGTAGCACCTCCAATGCTTTTACACCAAATCAGATTGCCTTGTGAAGACAATTTAGTGAGGAACATATCATAATTACCATTTGATGCGAAACTGATTATTCCATTACCCGGATCAAAATCGCCTCCTCCTTTATAATTGCCCCCAACAAGGATATTGCCATGTATATCAACTTCAATACAACGTCCAGCAGCTTGATCATTGACTGCTTGTCCGCCCATATTTTTTGCCCATACAAAATCTCCCGATGAATCTAGTTTGGATACAAACGCCTGATTATATCCACTTGAAATAAGATGATACGTGGCTGGACCGGGATCAAAATCTGCGGTATCGCCAAACACGCCTGTTGTGTAGACATTGCCCGAGTCATCTAATGAAATAGCATAGGCCTCATCGCCCATCTTGTTATCACCCATACTTCGTGCCCATACAAAATGCCCGGCGGTATCTAGTTTGGATATGAAAATATTAGGTACTGTAAGTGATGTTTGAATATTGATGCCCGCATCTGGATCAAAATCAATTGCACCGAGATAACTTCCTGTGCTATACACATTACCGAACGCATCCGCTTTAATACCATATCCAACTGATACCGCAGGATAGAGATTTCCAATAGAATCATAATATCCATTTCCTCCAAAACATGTAGCCCAACGAAAATTACCTGATGAATCTAGTGTGCAAATAAAAATATCTTGACTGCCGGTCGCAAAAGTGCTTTGGTAATACATGCCGACACCCGGATTAAAGTCGACCGTATTTCTGAAAAAACCTGTCACGTAAATATTGCCATCTATATCCATGGTGATTGCGTTTGATATGTCGTTGCCTGAGCCACCGATACGTTTAGCCCATACAAAATGCCCATTCATATCAAGTTTGGAAATAAAGATATCTTGTTGCCCGCTCGAGCTCAAAGGATAATTGTTTATACCTGGATCAAAATCAACGGTGCCAAGAAAATAACCTGTGGTATATACATTGCCTTGCACATCTGTCACAACAGCCTTCCCAACTTCCTGATGGGTGCCATGAAAACTTTCTACCCAGCCTAATGAAATAGCTTGTGCCATTGTATGTTGTGTCAACATTAAAAATAGGCCTAGCATCATTCTGTCCATTTCGCGTGTTTGTGGAGTAAATGTAGAATGGCTATTTTTTTCAAAAAAGCGGTTTTTATTCAGCGAGCATTTTCTTTATTCAGCGGGGAAAAATCGACTTAGATAGGATTTGTTGGCTCTAAAAAGAGGATGAAAATTAAAAAAAGGGGGTGTCGAAAAACAGCTTTTTTTAAATGTCGACATAAAAATAGGTATTCGTCATTGCGTGATATTGACGTTGATAGTAGAAGCTTGAAGAGGCAGATTAACAGCGGTGCGCCTTAGTATTTCATATCGCGTTTCATCTCACGATCAGCATCCTTGGCTTTGATGGTATGTCGTTTATCGTACGTGTTTTTACCTTTTGCTAAGGCTATTTCAATTTTAGCATAGCCGTTCTCACTTAAAAATATCCGTAAAGGCACAATGGTATAGCCTTTCTCTTTGGTCTTGTTCTCGATTTTTCGGATTTCCTTATGTGTCAACAATAGCTTGCGGTCACGGACTGGATCATGATTATTAGAGGTGCCGTGTGTATACTCGGCAATATGCAGGCTCTTGATTAGTAATTCGCCATGATCGATAAAACAATAACTGTCATTGAAACTTGCTTTGCCCTGTCGTAATGATTTAATTTCGGTGCCGAGCAATACCATCCCCGCCGTGAATCGTTGTTCAATGGCAAAATGGAAGGCAGCGGAGCGGTTTGAAATCTCTTTCATGAGGAACGCAAATGTAAGTGCAAAACGCTTTCATTTGCTCATCAATAGCTAAAATCGTACTTTCACGGCCTCATTGACAAGACAGAAAATGACAGAACAATACTTTAAAAAATTTAGGGATCAAATTGTCGGTATCCAACAGACATTTCCGACGCCTTTAGGTGAAAAAACGATGATCTATGCCGATTGGATTGCTAGCGGCAGACTCTATGGTCCGATCGAAAAGATGATGAGTGAAAAAATCGCTCCATTTTGCGCCAACACACATACCGAAACCTCGATCACAGGCACACTCATGACTCGTATGTATCACGAATCAAAACATTATATCAAACGCGAAGTCAATGCCAATGAAAACGATGCCCTTATCTTTTCAGGTTCTGGTATGACCGATTCGATTAATAAATTGCAACGAATACTTGGGCTGCGTATTCCCGAAAAAGCGCAACATTTTTTGACTACCTTTCAACAACTTGATCAAGCGCAACGACCTATTGTTTTTGTTACGCATATCGAACATCATTCGAATCATACGTCTTGGCTTGAAACCCTAGCCGATGTCGAAATTATTGATGCAGATGCCGAAGGTAATGTCGATTTAACGCACTTTGCCAAACTCCTTGATCAATACAAGGACAGACCGTTGAAAATTGCGTCTGTGAGTGCTTGTTCAAATGTCACTGGTATTTTTACGCCGTATTATTCCATCGCCGAAATGATTCATCAGCAAGGCGGATTCTGCTTTGTCGATTTCGCGTGCTCAGGCCCTTATGTCAACATTGATATGCATCCCGAAAATAAAGATGCACAATTGGATGTGATTTTTATTTCACCGCATAAGTTTCTTGGTGGTCCGGGTACGCCCGGTATTATGGTGATGAATAAAAAACTGTATCAGAATGCCATTCCTGATCATGCCGGTGGCGGCACGGTGAAGTTTACCACACCTTGGAAATACCACGAATATATCGACAATGTCGAAGACCGCGAAGATGGCGGCACACCACCTTTCTTGCAGGGCATCAAAGCAGCACTTTGCTTTAAGTTGAAAAAGGAAATGGGTGTTGAGAATATTCTCAAACGTGAAGAAGCCATCATTCAACAAGTGTTTGCGCGATTAACTAAGATCGAAAACCTTCATATCCTGGCCGAAAATCTCACACATCGCGTGGGCGCTATTTCATTCTATATCGATGGACTTCATTTTAATCTTGGTGTGAAATTGCTGAATGATTATTTTGGTATACAAGTCAGAGGCGGTTGCGCTTGCGCAGGCACCTATGGTCATTATCTGCTGAATATCGATCAGCAACAATCCGATGCCATTATCGATCGGCTGCATAAGGGCGATCTATTCGTGCGTCCGGGATGGATACGTCTTTCAATTCATCCGACACATACCGACGAGGAAATCGAAACTATCCTCACGGGTATCGAATATGTGGCCCTGCATCATGAGAAATTGGCGGAACAGTATACCTACAACACGCGCAAGAATATCTATCACTGCCATTCATACGCTAATCGCTTTGAAGAAGATTTTATGGATGCGGTCTACAACACAGCATTCTAAGGGCTACGAGTTTCTGTTTTTTTCGGGCGTTCGGGCGCGCTATCCGCCAACCCACGCCAAAGCGCGTGGTGCAGGCTTTTCACTACTATCGCTAACGCTTGTCACCTTATAGTCGCATCACTGACAGCATCATTTTTTTCAGAGATGCATCATCAATGCAATACCACCCAGTATATAACTTTCTGCCTGTATTGATATGGCCATGATTAATGTTGGTCCGGCCCAAGACCAATGCTGTCATTTAGCTTAAGCAACTATCAGGGTAACGGCCCCTGAAATACAAAAAAGAGCAACCGCGGCAATCAATAGTTGCCTGACTTGTTTATTCATGGAAGATTAATGTTAAGCTCAGAAACTACGTTGATTTTACATAGCGGAAGTCACTGCGTCTTTGATGATTTTTTTTACAAGACCCTGAAGCACATTGCCGGGTCCGCATTCCGTAAATTCAGTGGCACCGTCTTCGTGCATCTGCAAGATACTTTGCGTCCAACGAACAGGGGCTGTCAATTGAGCAATCAAATTCTGCTTGATTTCATCCGGATTGGAAACAGCCTTTCCCGTTACGTTTTGATACACCGGACAAGATGGAACTGAGAACAGTGTATTTTCAATCGCAGCCTGTAATTCCTGTCGAGCAGGTTCCATCAACGGCGAATGAAAAGCACCTCCAACCGGAAGCACCAAGGCCCGTTTGGCACCTGCCTCCTTCATTTTTTCACAGGCAATCTCTATGCCTTTGATGCTGCCCGAAATCACCAATTGGCCCGGACAATTATAATTCGCTGCCACCACTACTTCATCAGTGATAGACGCACAGATTTCTTCAACTTTTGCATCATCCAAATTAAGGATGGCAGCCATGGTGGATGGGTTCAACTCACAGGCTTTTTGCATCGCATTGGCCCTCATCGATACAAGACGCAAGGCATCTTCAAAGGTGAGAGTATTATTCGCTACCAAGGCAGAGAATTCACCCAATGAATGTCCGGCTACCATATCAGGCTTCAAGCCTTGCGTAACTTTATATAAGATGACTGAGTGCAGAAAGATGGCAGGCTGTGTCACATTGGTCTGTTTCAGATCTTCGGCGGTGCCTGTAAACATTGTATCCGAAATTCTGAATCCGAGGATGTCATTGGCTTGCTCGAATAAGGCTTTGGCTTGCTCGTTATTGTCATAAAGTTCTTTGCCCATTCCGGTAAATTGAGATCCCTGACCAGGAAAAATATACGCATGCTTCATATCTGAAAAATTTGGCGCTAAAGTAATACCGAATTATGAGGACTGAAATAAAACAGGCTACAAATTATAAAGGCATACTTTACCGCGTGTTTCATACTTTTGCATACGATTTTACGTTTCACAGCTATGTTCAGATCCGCTTTATTATTTCTTATCGTATTGTTTTCCTTGGGTGCTAATTCGCAGGTCACCCACAGTGTCAGTTTTACCTTAGGCATTGCCAATACGTGGTGCAAATCAGAGATACAAGGAAGTAAAAATGCCACCGTAATTTTTCTACCTACTACCTCCATTGATTATAATAAGCACAATGACAATATATTTTGGGGTGGTGCTGGCATGGGTTTTAGCTTTCGTCGTATTCCATTTTATGAATATAGCAATGGTCAAAAAACGGGGATCGAAATGGTTGAGTGTTGGTTACGAGTGCGCGCCGGTTTTAAGTTTGAACGCGAATTTCTTACGCATCTGCCTTATCTCGGATTGGGTATTGGAGGTCATACAAATTACAATATCTATAGCAAAAACGGCAATACTAGTATCAATTACTCAAGCGACACCATCTTCAAGTCGCAACCCATTCATCCATTTCTGGAGCTAGGTAATAAATTAATCAATAGTAGTTTCAGACAAGATTCACGCAATGTCTCCTTTACATTTGCCGTGCGTTATTATCCGATGCCTCTTTTTAAATCGCCTGTCCATTACGAATATGCTTATCAACAATACAAGGATATCCAATATCATTTGTATGAGTTTCTCATTACGGCAGCTTTTCAGTTGAATGTGCAGAAGTAGGCCGTAAATTTTCATACATCAATGCAAGAAAAGGTTATTGCCATTATCAAACGATATCGGATGGATTCAAAAGCGCCTTGGCGTATTCGTCAAAATACTGATTAAGGCCGATGCCTCTTTTGCTTTATCAAACAATATATCTAGGTAGTAAGAAGAATCAGTTCAAGAATTGTCGATTGGCAAGCCGGTTAACCTTGGTGCCCAACAAGCCAAAACCCGATTATTTCTAATACGGAATCATCAAAACGTCACGCTTTTGTGTCAAAAGTTCTATAAATCTGACAGTCTTGCCACTAAAATACCTAAAAAGCGCCTTGGCATAATCATTGAGTATCAAGTGCTGAAACAATAAAAACAAATAAAATGGGAAAAATAATCGGAATTGACTTAGGTACCACCAACTCATGTGTGAGTGTGATGGAAGGGAATGAGCCTGTCGTAATTGCTAATGACGAAGGAAAACGAACCACCCCCTCGGTTGTTGGCTTTTTGAAAAACGGAGAGCGCAAAATTGGTGATCCTGCAAAGCGTCAGGCTATCACGAACCCTGTGAATACTGTCATGAGTATCAAACGTTTCATGGGTCGCCGCTACGATGAGGTGGCTGGTGAAATTGAGCAAAGCACATACAAGATTGTAAAAGGAGATAACAACACACCTCGTGTCGATATCGACGGTCGTTTATACACACCACAGGAAATTTCAGCGATGGTGCTTCAGAAAATGAAGAAGACTGCCGAAGATTTCTTAGGTCACGAAGTAACGGAAGCGGTTATTACCGTGCCTGCTTATTTTAATGATGCACAACGTCAGGCAACCAAAGAAGCCGGTGAGATTGCAGGTTTGACTGTAAAGCGTATCATCAACGAGCCTACCGCTGCCGCCTTGGCGTATGGTATGGATAAGAAAAATAATGACAGTAAAATCGTTGTCTTCGATTTAGGTGGTGGTACGTTTGACGTATCAGTCCTTGAATTGGGCGATGGTGTATTTGAAGTGAAATCAACCAATGGCGATACTCATCTTGGTGGTGATGACTTCGATAAATGTGTGATGGATTGGTTAGCTGATGAGTTCAAAGCCGAAGAAAATATCGACTTGCGTAAAGATCCTATGAGCTGGCAGCGTTTGAAAGAGGCTTCAGAAAAAGCCAAAGTTGAATTGTCATCTGCCACAGAAACAGAAATCAACTTGCCTTATATCACCGCGATTGATAATGTACCTAAACACTTGGTAAAGAAATTGACGCGTGCGAAATTTGAGCAATTGGTTGATTCATTGGTTGAACGTACCTTAGAACCATGTCGCAAAGCCTTGAAAGATGCTGGTATCGAAGCGAAAGATTTGGATGAAGTAATCCTTGTTGGTGGTAGTACTCGTATCCCTAAGATTCAAGAAGTAGTAGAAAAATTCTTTGGTAAGAAACCTAACCGTAGCGTAAACCCTGATGAAGTGGTTGCGATTGGCGCCTCTATTCAAGGCGGTGTATTGAGTGGTGAAGTGAAGGATGTGTTGTTGTTGGATGTAACGCCTTTGTCATTAGGTATCGAAACCTTAGGTGGTGTGTTTACCAAATTGATTGAAAGTAACACAACAATTCCGATGAAGAAATCAGAGACATTCTCAACGGCTGCCGAAAATCAGCCAAGTGTAGAAATCAATGTATTGCAAGGTGAACGCCCTATGGCAAAAGACAATAAGAATCTTGGACGTTTCATCCTCGATGGTATTCCATCGGCACCACGTGGTGTTCCGCAAATCGAAGTAACCTTTGATATCGATGCGAATGGGATCATTCAAGTAAGTGCGTCTGATAAAGGAACCGGTAAGAAACAAAATATCCGTATTGAAGCGGGTAGCGGTTTGAGCAAAGAAGAAATCGAAAAGATGAAAAACGATGCGAAGATGAACGAAGAATCAGACAAGAAACTTCGTGAAGAAATCGAGAAGATTAATATGGCCGACAGTCAGATTTTCAATAGCGAAAAACAATTGAAAGATTATGGCGATAAAATTCCTGCCGATAAGAAAACGGTGATTGAAGACGCTCTTGCGACTTTGAAAACCGCTCATGGTGCGAAGGATATAGCCGGTATCGATGCAAGTCTTGAAGCCTTAAATGCGGCATGGCAGGCTGCAAGTGAAGAGTTGTATAAAGCAATGAATGAGCAACCTGGTCAAGGTGGCGCAGGCGCTCAAGCTTCAGCTGATAACAACAATACCGATGATGTACAAGATGCAGAAATTGTAGAAGAAACAAAATAAGTAGTTGTGGTTTGTGAAGACACAAACCATGGCGGAGAAGCTGCATTTAACATAAAAGCAATTAGCCACAAATTCACAGATTAATGGATTCATTCCCATTTCAAATCTGTGAGTCTGTGGCTTTTTAATCTTTAATCATGACAGGGCATTCCTTTATCATAAAAGCAATTAGCTACAAATTCACAGATTAATGGATTCATTCCCATTTTAAATCTGTGAGTCTGTGGCTTTTTAATCTTTAATCATGACAGGGTATTCCTTTATCATAAAAGCAATTAGCCACAAATTCACAGATTATTGGATTCATTCCCATTTCAAATCTGTGAGTTTGTGGCTTTTTAATCTTTAATCATGACAGGGTATTCCTTTAACATAAAAGCAATTAGCTACAAATGCACAGATTAATGGATTCATTCCCATTTCAAATCTGTGAGTCTGTGGCTTTTTAATCTTTAATCATGACAG
>CAIRSV010000274.1 GCA_903881265.1 uncultured Bacteroidota bacterium | reverse complement strand
ACAGGAAACATAGCTGTTACCTTATTGCTGGCGATTGTGTTCTTTGTTGTGATGTTGTTCAACTCCAATAAATATTTCTGGGGTCATATTTTTAATCCGCCGGGCGTTCCAGGATGGGTCAAAGTAATTTTGGTACCTATTGAGATCTTGAGTAACCTAGTCATCAAGCCTGCCGCCTTGGCCATACGTCTTTTCGCCAATATCTTTGCAGGACATACGATTATCATCAGTATCGTACTCTTAATTTTCATCTTTTCAGGCCTAAGCAAAATCGCAGGTATCATTTTTGTACCAATATCTGTCGGCTTCACGGTCTTTATGTTTTTCCTAGAGTTATTGGTAGCAGCTATTCAGGCTTTTATCTTTACAAATTTAACCGCAGTATTCATTGGTCAAGCCATCGAAGAGCATCATCATGATGACGCTCACGGGAATGATCATCATTAATTCGTTATTAAAAACCAATATATAGTATGTCAGTATTAACAATTTTATTAGAAGGAATCGCATCAGCGGGTGGTGCAATCGGCGCAGGTATAGCAGCTCTTGGAGCTGGTGTTGGCGTGGGTCAAATCGGTAAAGGTGCATTGGAATCAATCGCACGTCAACCTGAAGTTTCAGGTGATATCCGTTCTAACATGATCCTTGCTGCAGCCCTTGTTGAGGGTGTTGCACTGTTCGGTGTAATCGCAGGTATCCTTGCTATCGTAATGTAATCATTGCGTAGCCAACGAAAACAAACTACACGCAACGCAAAGGGCAGCGCGTGTAGTTTTTAACCTTTCATCCCGTGCAATCTGCAGGATGACAAACAGAAAAAATCATCACAAGGTTCATCAGTAACCGATGTGATCAAACAAATAAAATAGAAAAAATGGATTTATTAATTCCTGCCTTTGGGCTCTTTTTCTGGACGGCGCTGGCCTTTTTGATCGTCCTGTTTTTATTGAAAAAATTTGCCTGGAAACCTATCCTTTCTGCATTAGACGAAAGAGAAAAAGGAATTGCAGACAGTCTGACAAGTGCTGAAAAAGTACGTTCAGAAATGAGCATGATGAAAAGCGAGCACGAAAGCTTGTTGAATCAAGCTCGTGAAGAACGTACCTTATTGTTGAAAGACGCTAAGGAAACACGCGACAAGATTGTCAACGAAGCAAAAGATGCTGCAAAGGAAGAAGCTAACAAGATTATGATGGAAGCCCGTCAGCAAATCGAATTTCAAAAGAACGCAGCCATCATTGATGTAAAAAATCAGATTGGCACCTTGGTTATTGACGTAGCAGAGAAAGTGTTACGCAAGGAATTGGCGAATAAAGACGAGCAGAATAATTATATCAAAACATTAGCTGAGCAAATCAGATTAAACTAGAATACTATGCAAAACCCTCGTTTAGCCGCACGTTATGCCAAGTCGTTGATGGATATTGCCATCGAACAAGGCAAACTGGACACGATGTATCAGGATATGCAGGGCATTCATGCAATGTGCGAAAGCAGCAGCGAATTAGTGTCGATGTTGAAAAGCCCAATTGTGAATGCTGATTTAAAGAATAAAACATTGAAGGCCTTACTTGAAACCCGTGTGGATGGTGTAACAATGAGTTTCATCCGCTTGGTCATCACGAAAGGACGTGAATTTTTTCTCCCTGAAATCGTAACCTCTTTTGTAACACTATATAAGCAACACAACAATATCAATGAAGTGGTGTTGACGACAGCCGGTCAGATAGATGAGGAAATGAAAGCAGCTATCTTGACTAAAATTCAACAGCAATTCAAGGGTATGACTATTGAACTAACAACGGTTGTCAACGAAAAGCTCATTGGAGGCTTCCTATTGGAAACCAATAATACGTTATTCGATGCGAGCATACTTCGCGACCTAAATGATATTAAAAAACAATTTTTGAAAAACGAATACGTACCAGACCTTAAATAACGAAGTCGCTGAGAGAGAAACACGATCAGCATACGCATTCAGCATACAACACTAATAACAATTAAATTTAGAAACTATGGTAAATATAAAACCGGATGAAATTTCAGCAATCCTTCGCCAGCAGTTAGGCAACTTCAATTCTGCTGCCGAACTTGAGGAGACAGGAACCGTGCTCCAGGTTGGAGACGGTATCGCCCGTATCTATGGCTTAAACGGTGTTCGCTCTGGTGAACTTGTTGAGTTTGAAACAGGCGTACGTGCAATTGCCTTGAACCTTGAAGAAGATAATGTGGGTGTGGTAATGATGGGTGACAGCGCAGGTATCAAAGAAGGAAACAAAGTACGCCGCACAGGTCGTATCGCTTCCATCAAAGTTGGTGAAGGGATGGTTGGACGTGTTATCAACACCTTAGGTGAACCAATTGATGGCAAAGGTCCTTTGACTGGCGAACTATATGAAATGCCTATCGAGCGTAAAGCACCAGGTGTTATCTTTCGTGAGCCTGTAAAAGAACCACTTCAAACAGGTATCAAATCGATCGATGCGATGATTCCTATCGGACGTGGTCAGCGTGAGTTAGTCATCGGTGATCGTCAGACTGGTAAATCAGCTATCTGTATCGATACCATCATCAATCAAAAAGAATTCCATAAAGCAGGTAAGCCTGTTTATTGTATCTATGTAGCGATTGGTCAAAAAGCCTCTACGATTGCTCAAGTAATGAAAACATTACAAGACAATGGCGCGATGGAATATACCATCATCGTGGCTGCCTCTGCTGCCGATCCGGCGCCGTTGCAGTTCTACGCACCATTTGCCGGTGCTGCCATCGGTGAATTCTTCC
This sequence comes from uncultured Bacteroidota bacterium, assembly GCA_903881265.1. Lineage (GTDB taxonomy): Bacteria > Bacteroidota > Bacteroidia > Chitinophagales > Chitinophagaceae > OLB11. The sequence goes on along the minus strand of CAIRSV010000274.1, from coordinate 12,218 downwards.
GCGATACCGGTCGTCCTGCATTGATTGTATTCGATGACTTGAGTAAGCAAGCGGTTGCTTATCGTGAGGTATCCTTATTGCTTCGTCGTCCTCCAGGACGTGAAGCCTATCCTGGTGACGTATTCTATCTGCATAGTCGTTTATTAGAGCGTGCTGCTAAGGTAATCGCCAAAGATGATATCGCTCGTCGTATGAATGATTTGCCTGAGTCAATCAAACATCTTGTAAAAGGTGGTGGTTCATTAACAGCGCTTCCGATCATTGAAACACAAGCCGGTGACGTATCAGCGTATATCCCAACAAACGTAATCTCTATCACTGACGGTCAAATATTCCTTGAGTCTAACTTGTTCAATGCCGGTATTCGTCCTGCGATCAACGTAGGTATCTCGGTAAGTCGTGTAGGTGGTAGCGCACAAATCAAATCCATGAAGAAAGTGGCAGGTACACTGAAATTGGATCAAGCACTATACCGAGAAATGGAAGCCTTCTCTAAATTCGGTGGCGATTTGGATGCGGCTACAAAATCTATCCTTGACAAAGGTGCACGTAATGTTGAAATTTTGAAGCAAGGACAGTTCCAACCGTATGCGGTTGAGAAACAAGTTGCGATTGTTTACCTCGGTACCAATGGGTTGTTGAACAACGTACCAGTTAAAAACATGAAACAATTTGAAGACGCCTTCCTGTTAGAAATGGAAAACAACATGCCGGATCTACTTCAAGAACTTAAGAAAGGAAACCTTCCTGAAGAAGGCATTAGCAAAATGGTGGCAATGGCTCAAAGCCTAATCCCACAGTTCAGCAAATAAGCCTTCAGATACATACTTTACAATCCCACACGACAACGTGTGGGATTTTTTTATGCCCCTTAAAAATAAATTGCTAGGGTTGAAATTGTGTCAACACTTGACGCACTTTCGCTAGATCATTATCACTAAAATCAAGGTGGGTGACAAGTCGTATCTGATGTTTCCCGAAGGGCGATGTTTTTAATCCAAGTCTCGACCATTGATCAACAATATCATTCGCCAAAAACTTCGGATCAAGACGAATGATGACAATATTTGTTTCGATTGGAAGAATCTCTGTTACAATATTTAATTCAGAAAATAGTGTCCCCAACTCGTGAGCCCGTCGATGATCATCTGCTAATCGATCGATATGATGATCCAAGGCATAGATACCTGCTGCAGCAATATAGCCGCTTTGTCGCCATCCACCGCCGAAGCGCTTACGTATGCGTCGCGCTTGATGTATGAAGGCTGAATTGCCAAGCAATACTGTTCCCATTGGAGCACCTAACCCTTTGGAAAGACAAATAGTAATCGAATCAAATAAGGCGCCATGTTCAAGAGGCGATTCCTTGGTTTCAACAAGCGCATTAAAAAGTCGCGCACCATCAAGATGCAGCCGCATGTTATGCTTGATACATAGTTGCTTGATTTGTTTGATTTCCTCGATCGCATAAATCGAACCGCCACCTTTATTCACTGTGTTTTCTAAACTCACCAAGGTCGATACGGGGTAATGCACATTATCAGGTTTAATGACATCTTCGATTAATGAAGCGGTTAGTCTACCCCGATTACCTTGAAGCAAACTCACCGATGCATGTGCATTGGCCATGATACCACCGCCTTCATACAAATAGATATGAGAAAGCGCATCACAGATTACTTCTTCACCAGCTTTCGCATGGGCGGTAATGGCAATCTGATTGGCCATAGTACCCGAAAGGCATAATAAGGCATCTTCATAACCAAACATAGCGGCACACTTGCGTTCGAGCGACTTGGTCGTTTCGTCTTCTTCAAATACATCATCACCCACATTTGCATTCATCATGGCATCAAGCATGGCAGGTGTGGGCTTGGTAAAGGTATCGGAGCGTAATTCGAGATTATACATGAAGGTAAACTTACACAATGAATGATACATTTTTCAATCAAAGCGCATATTTTCAAGCACGCTTCATTTTTTGATACGATATTCATGTTGAAAGTAGATACCCTAATTGTATTAAATTGCGTGCATGTTTGCGATTGTTGATATTGAAACATGTGGGTCTAAATTTGCCTTTCAGAAGGGCCGTATCATCGATATCTGTATCCTTGTGCATGACGGCATTTCGGTGATTGACAAATTCTCTACACTGATTAATCCCGAATGTTATATCACAGGTTTTTACACCAACATTTCAGGCATCACCAACGACATGGTCAAAGACGCCCCTAAGTTTTATGAAGTAGCAAAAGACATACTCGCTTTCACAGAAGGGAACATATTCGTAGCCCATAACTCCAACTTCGATTATAATTTTATCAAGGATGAATTTTCATCGCTAGGTTTCAAATTTCGACGCGATACGCTTTGTACAGTTAAACTCAGCCGCAAACTTATGCCTGGCAAAGCTTCGTACAGTCTGGGTAATTTATGCGAATCAATTGGCATCACGATCCATAACCGACATAGAGCGGAAGGTGATGCGATTGCCACGGCCCAATTACTTGATATCTTATTGCAATTAAAAACCCAAAGCAAGGAGTATAAATCAACATCAGTCAATCAGATAATGACAACACGATTAGAGAGCATAAAAAAATATGTGCTTGATAAGATTCCTGAAAGTTGTGGTGTGTATTATTTTCTGAATCAGGAAGGACACATCATTTATATTGGCAAAAGCGTGAACATGTACAATCGGGCGTTGAGTCATTATAATTCTGATTTAAAAAAGAGCAAGGCCATGTTGAACGAATTGACCAATGTTGATTTTGTTGAAACTGGTAGCGAACTGATTTCATTATTGATGGAATCTGATGAAATAAAAAAGCACAAACCGTTCTATAACCGTCAACGAAAGAACGATGTGTTTACGCATGCGATCGATGTGTTTACGGATGAAGAAACTATTGTCAATTTCAAGATTGTCCCCTACGAAGAATCTGAACGTTTGCTGTTGTCATTTACAAGCTATGCGGCTGCGCGCGAACGATTGGAGGCATGGATAGAAGACAAGGCATTATGTCTTCGGTATTGCGGATTAACGAGCGATACAAGCGTTTGTTTTAATCATCAAATTAAAAAGTGTAAAGGCATTTGTGCCAAACAAGAATCGCCCGAGCAATATAACATACGGGCAGCGCAACTCATCAACGCACATTCATACAACAAGCCAAATTTTCTACTCCTTGAAAAAGGTAGACACTTTCAAGAACGAGCCTTTGTATTTGTCAAAGATTATACCTATCAGGGATACGGCTACCTCGATGAGAGCGCGATAATCAATAGTATCGATGATGTGTCGTCTTATATCCTATCCAAGCAAATACATCCCGACGATAATGATATCGTACGAAGCTGGATGCGATTAAAGAAAAGAGAGGTGATTTACTTATAACAGGTGAACTACATTATTTCAACACATCCCGTGCAATCACCAATTTTTGTATTTCGGATGTGCCTTCACCGATGGTACAGAGTTTGCTATCGCGATAATATTTCTCCACTGGAAAATCTTTTGTGTAACCATATCCGCCGAAAATTTGCACGGCGTCAGTCGAAATCTCTACTGAAATTTCAGAGGCATAATATTTAGCCATTGCACTTTCTCGTGTCATCGGTTCACCACGCATTAATTTATCAGCTGCATGATAAATCATCAATTCGGCGGTTTCAATTTTGGTAGCCATATCAGCTAGTTTCCATTGGATAGCCTGAAAATTTGATATCGGTTGATCAAACTGTATACGCTCTTTTGAATACTTCACAGAGGCTTCAAAGGCGCCTTTTGCAATACCCAGGGCTAATGCAGCAATCGAGATTCTTCCTCCATCGAGTATAACCATAGCTTGTTTAAAGCCCTCCCCTATTTCGCCTAGACGTTGAGTGTCTGAAATTTTACAATTATCAAAAACCAATTCACAGGTTTCTGAAGCGCGCATTCCTAGTTTATTTTCTTTTTTACCGGCACTGAAACCCGGTGTTCCTTTTTCTATAGCAAAAGCCGTGATATTATTTTTTGCTCGAGGTTCGCCAGTGCGACAAAGTACCACAGCTACATCGCCCGTCTTGCCATGTGTAATCCAGTTCTTCGTACCATTAATAACCCATCCGTCACCATCACGCGTGGCTACGCATTGCATATTGCCTGCGTCTGAGCCTGTGTTTGCTTCAGTCAACCCCCAAGCACCTATCCATTCGCCCGTGGCTAGTTTTGGAATATATTTTTTCTTGATATCAGCACTGCCGAATTTATAAATATGATTTGTACAAAGCGAATTATGCGCTGCCACTGACAATCCGATAGAGCCGCAAACTTTCGCAATCTCACTCACAACCGTGATGTACTCAAAATAGGTAAGACCAGATCCACCATATTCAGTTGGAATCAAGACACCCATCAATCCAAGTTCACCTAACATACGAAATACCTCGACCGGAAACTCCTGACTTTCATCCCATTCCATCATCTTAGGGCGGATGTTTTTTTCAGCAAAATCATGTATCATATTGCTGATTTCAGTTTGTAATTCGGTGGGGGCGAAATTCATTTCGTAAAAAGTTTTGAAAATTATTGTAAGCGCAAGTAGGGTACAATTTTACGAAATATTTCGTCATTTATCAACGCTATTTCCTTGATTTGATTCAAATTCACAATTTTATAATTATGGGTCTTTCGATAATCAACTAATGCCCTTGCAATTTCGCCATGTAGATAGGGATGTGCATTCAATTCGTATAAGGTGGCGGCATTCAGGTTGAGCGTTTTAATGAGGGATTTGTTGACGTGCAGACTGCCTTTGATCTGTTTAAATGTTTCGGCAGAAAGGCCATATACTTCGGTCATCTGCCGCACATTATCAAAGCCCCCAAGTTGTTCCCTCAACCGTATGATATTCATCGATAATTTACTGCCAATGCCAGGCAGTTTGATCAATTGAGTTGTATCGGCTGTATTCAGTTCGATAGAGAGCACTTCCCTAAATTTTTGTTGATATGTATTTCGCTCAGTATTGGCGATGTGTATGTAAGGTTCGAGTTGTTGATACTCATCGTCGTGCAATCCATAGATTCGTTTTAGGCTTTCGTTGTTGTAAAACTTCCCACCTTTTTCTCTGTAATGAAGAATGGTTGATACCAACTTCTCGCGCAGACCTAATTTTTTAAACCCCGCTTCATCGAGTGTATTCGGGTCAAATGAAAAAGGCGTTAATACAGATGCTGCATATGCGCGCTCCTCATGCATGGTGTCGATTTCTATCTGAGCCATAAGAGACTCTAAGGTATGAGTGGGCGGCATAGTGTTTGATTGCATCCATGAAGGCACCATAAAATAGCACAGAGAAACCGACACGATCATCATCAACAAAATGAGGATGCTGCGTTGCTGTGATTTTGAAAATTTGAAGTAGTCGATAAGCAGATTTTTCATATTGAACTAACTTGGTATGATATCAAACGTACAACTCTTACATCATCACACAAGTGCAATTGAGCAGATAGGGAAAATGGTTATTCAGCGGGGAAAATCGTGCGTAGATGGGAATTTGTCGAGAACTTTTTTCAAGATTCGCTTATTGAATTCATGCATAAATAGAACGACTAAAAACGACCAGATACGTTTACTGAGGTATCGATGAATATTGTCCATACCGATATGATGACCAACAAAAAAATACGTAATGCTACTGATAGCTATTTGCAAATTTCTCGCTCCAGTTGATATGATTCCCTCCGCCAATAAGTTGATTGAGCTTTAATGCCAAACCAATTTCGGTAGAAGCGCCGGCGATATGGTAATGTGATTGCGCCACATGGATAATAAATTTATTCAAATACAACCCCATGCCGTATGAAAAACCCGACATTGCTTTTTTCTCAGAGATCGCTAATTCAGCGCGTCGCATATGATTGTACCCTGCACTAATTTCAAGGCGTTTGCCTAAATTGATATCGAGTGCAAATACAAAATGTCTAAACAACTTATCGGCAAAATACGTTTTTGTTTTTGTGTTATTGCTGTCGGTGAATAAGAGTTGATTGTTCACCTGATCGGCTGGATTATCATAACGGATATTCCACGTCTGTAAATGATGCGCCAATACCATGATAGAGAAAGGTGCCTTCTTGAATTTTTTTGTCACGCCAATTTGCAGATCTATTGGCAAGGGTTGATTGACACCGGCTTCATAATTTTTAATCACCACACCCGCATTTTTAATAACCGCACCGGCATACCACAGGTTCATGGTATCGGCATACGCCACGCCAATATCAGCTAGTAACGCACTGGCTTTTTTATCGATGAGTGTTGAATTGGCCAACTTTAATGTGGCACCATAACGCCAACGAGTAAGATATGATTTTGATGCACTCAAACTGATGGCATAATCAGCAGCCTTTGCATCGCCGTATTGATTGCCAATATTATCTGTCAATTGAAAACTGCCGTAATTAAGATATTGGATCCCTAATCCAACAGTTGTGTTGAGCGATTTAATGTGTTGCGCGTAAAACAAATTAGACACCTTGGTACCTGCATAATAGAGATTGTAATTCAGACCAAGGCTTGTGTGAAACGAAGGTCGTAACAAGGCCGGATTAGAAGTGCTCATCATGACATCGTTTGCTGGGCAGCTGATGGCCACGCCGCCAAGGGCTGTCACATGTGGGTTCTGGGATAAACGTAAAAATTCAAACACATGTTCGCCTCCGAGAATTTGCGCTTGGGTGGACGTGATACAAGCAAAAAGAAAAAGGAAAGCGTATATTCGCATTGAAAGCATAAACGATGAATGATCAAAGATATTTGATTTCACAACAAATAGTTTTTTAGCCTCACATTTCTTTCCTTCCATGAAAAAACGACTTAGATATACCATTTACAGCATTGGATTTTTATTGTTTACGCTAGTCGTAGTCGACCGTTTTTTTATCAAAAAAAAAACAGTGCTGTATCCAAATTTTGGGATTAAAATACCCGCTGGATATGCAACACATGGCATCGACGTGTCGCGTTATCAGCAAGGTATCGATTGGGGTTTGGTTAGCAAGATGCGAGACCGCGGGCAGCGAATTTCCTTTGCGATCGCCAAGGCCACCGAAGGCACAAATCGAACCGACGGTTGCTTTAATCAGAACTGGAAGGGCATGAAGAAACATGGTATTCTTCGTGGGGCGTATCTCTATTTTCATCCAAATAAAAGCGGAAAAGTGCAAGCCAATTATTTTATATCGAAGGTAAAGTTAGAGTCGGGCGACCTGCCTCCGGTCATCGATATTGAAGAAAGCAACCATATGTCGGATAAGAATATTCAGAAGTCGCTCAAGGAATGTGCCGACTTGCTAGAACACAACTATGGCAAGAAGCCTATCATTTATACCAATGTTGATTTTTATGCCGACAAACTTGGCGAGGCCTTTGACGAATACCCTTTATGGGCTGCACATTACGAGCAATGTAATGCGCCCAGGGTGAACCGCAAATGGACCTTGTGGCAACATAATTGCAAGGGTCATGTCAATGGTATCCGATCTGAAGTTGATTTTAATGTGGTCAATGGCAACTTATTTTCATTGAAAAATTTATGCCTTGAGTAATGAAGTGCGACTCGTTGAGAGTGCAATCACTTTTTACATGGCGCTTGCCTAAAAGCGTTTAACAAAGTGGTGGAATTTTTTCTATGCCGCATACGCAAACTGCACACATTACGATTATCGCATGCTGTTTTAATTTCGAATACTGCCATAAGGCTCTCAGTGTATTCGTACTCAATGAGCTAGAATGCGAGGATTAATCGTGCTCACCACCCGGTATTCGATAGGCGCAACAAGCCGGAAGTTTTTGATATGTTTTATCGGTCGACTTATGATTAGGGGTATCGTGACCGGCTTTGGCAATAGCCAATTCGATCTTGTCTAAGGTAGTCTTTTCGTTGTTATATGTTACCGTCAATAGTTTGCTTGACTTATCCCATTTCGCAGATTTTACACCTTTGATATAGGCGGCTTCTTCAATGCGGTCTTTGCATTCGCCGCAATTACCTGATATGGCAATCGTATCAGTAACTGTTTTAGATTGGGCTGAAAGAGTGGTTTGTGTCAGTGTAAAGACGAGTAACAAAGAGCAGGTCAGCAGAAAGTGTTTCATATGAATTGTTTTATTGTGGAGGTTTATATAGCGCTTAAATGACATAGCAAAAGTAAAGCTTGCTATCGAAACAAGGCGTTAAAATAAAAGATGAAGATACCCAAAAGAAGTTTTTCACTGATGATCGCAAAATCTTCGTTCACTGCGTTCTTTGCGCATTCTTTCACTGTGTCCTTTGCGGTTTAAACTTCTGATGGGACAGCCACTGTATTTTTTAATAAGGATAGGTTTGTACACTTTATCAGAACTGACTTACATCATCACTAGCCTCGATCGCAGCGAAAATCCCACGCGCTTCGCGTGGATTGCAGCGAAGAGCGGGACGTTATTTCGGGAAGAAACGAAGATAGTCTGCTCCAAAAAAAAATCGCCCCGAAGGACGATTTTATGTTTGAGAATAATTGTATTAATTGGCTTCTGGTTTTGGCAGCAAGACCTTACGTGAGAATTTGTATTTCCCGGTCTTAGGATCGGTACCGGTGAGCTTCACAGATACCTTATCGCCTTCTTTGAATACGCCATCCATTGTTTCGAGACGTTGCCAGCTGATTTCAGAGATATGCAGCAAGCCTTGTTTGCCTGGCATGAACTCGACGAACGCACCGAACGGCATGATTGATTTCACCACTGATTCGTAGGTAGCGCCGATTTCAGGCACTTGTACGATACCGCGTATCCACGCAAGGGCTTTATCCAATCCTTCTTTTTGTTTAGAGAAGATACTAACCTCACCACGATTATCCACTTCTTCAATGGTAATTGTTGTGCCGGTTTCGCGTTGAATTTCTTGTATGATTTTTCCACCAGGCCCGATGATCGCACCGATGAATTCTTTTTCGATAGTCAGGAATTCCATACGAGGTGCATGTGGCTTCAAATCTGCACGATACACTGGCATCGCTTCGTACATCGCATCAAGGATATGCATACGTCCGCGTTTAGCTTGCTCAAGCGCTTGCATCATCACGTCCATACTTAATCCATCCACTTTGATATCCATTTGAATACCTACGATACCATCTTTGGTACCGGTTACTTTAAAGTCCATATCACCTAAGTGATCTTCATCACCCAAGATATCGGTCAAGACAACCCATTTGCCATCTTCACGAGATACTAATCCCATAGCCACGCCTGAAACGTGTTTTTCGATTGGCACACCGGCATCCATCAACGCCAATGAACCTGCGCAAACAGTAGCCATTGACGACGAACCATTACTTTCAAGGATATCAGAAACGATACGGATGGTATAAGGGAATTTTTCTTTTGGTGGAAGGACTTGCTTCAACGAACGTTGCGCGAGATTACCATGACCTACTTCACGACGACCTACACCACGCATCATTTTCACTTCACCGGTTGAGAACGGAGGGAAGTTGTAGTGAAGATAGAAACTCAGGTATTCGCTGTGTTCGGCATCTTCGATCATCTTCTCATCATCCGGTGTACCAAGGGTGGCCGTACTTAATGATTGGGTTTCACCACGTGTGAATAACGACACACCGTGAGGACCAGGGATAATATCAACTTCCATTTCGAGGGCACGAACCTGATCGGGTGCGCGTCCATCGAGACGGACTTTCTCGTCGACCATCATATTACGGATCACATCTTTTTCAAGATCGTGGAGGTACATACCGACAAGGCCTTTGTCTTCATCAGCTAATTCGCCTAAATGCTGCACCAACTCAACGCCGATCGCTTTGAAAGCCGCACTGCGCTCGTGTTTGCCAAGAGCCGATTTGGCCACTTGATAGACTTTATCTTTCGCGAAGGCTGCAATTTTTTGATTCAGTTCTTCGTTTCTGTATGGTTTCGCGTAATCACGTTTAGCAGGTGATCCGCACATTTCCCATAATTCTTTTTGAGCTTTTACTTGTATTTTGATGGCTTCGTGTCCGAGTTCGATTGCTTTGATCAAATCGGCTTCACTACATTCCTTGCTTTCGCCTTCCACCATCATAATATTCTTCTCTGTAGCCGCAATGATAAAATCTAAATCAGATTCTTTCATTTGCGAACGAGTTGGGTTGATAACGAAGTTGCCGGCGATACGAGATACACGAACTTCAGAAATGACTTCTTCAATTGGAATATCAGAAACGGCTAAGGCAGCAGAAGCGGCTAGAGCGGCTAAAGCATCGGGCATAATTTCAGCATCAGAAGAGATCAATGAAACCAACACCTGTACTTCGCATAGATAGTCAGATGGGAATAACGGACGCAAGGCGCGATCGATAAGACGTGAAATCAGAATTTCATAATCGCTTAATCGTCCTTCACGCTTGAAGAAAGATCCCGGGATACGACCTGCAGAGGCAAATTTTTCCTGATAATCGACGGATAGGGGGAAGAATGATTGTCCCGCTTTAGCTTCTTTGTTGGCAACGACTGTGGCAAGCAGTACGCAGTTGCCCATTCTTACTGTGACAGAACCATCTGCCTGACGGGCCAGTTTCCCGGTTTCGATAGTGACCATTCTGCCGTCACCGATATCGAAGGTTTTTGTTTTTATATTGAACATGTTTTTTTTATTAAGGTATAAGTAATAAGGCGTAAGTCATAAGTAGCACAGTGGTAAGTAGTTTATTTTACTTACGACTTATGCCTTACGACTAGTTTGCTCAAGAGAAACTCTTAAAAATGGCAATTCCCAACCTTTTGAGTTGGGAATGCTATTTTCGACATTATTTTCTCAAGCCGAGTGTCACAAGAAGTGCACGATAGCCCTGAAGGTTTGTTTTTTGGAGGTAGGTAAGTAGCTTTTTGCGTTGACCTACTAATTGAATCAATCCGCGATTCGAGTTGAAATCTTTCTTGTTTGTTTGCATATGTGACGAAATGTGTTTGATACGTTCCGTAAGCATGGCAATGTTTGCTTCAACTGATCCGGTGTTTGTTTCGCTTCCACCGTGGATTTTGAATAATTCTTTTTTGCGTTCGATAGTTAATACTGACATCTTTAAAGTATTAGGGTTTTAATTTTTATAATCGTGCGAAAGTAGTACTAATGTGTTTACAAACCAAATTATTTCTTTGTAGATTGAATGTTGTAGAGAATAATACCCATTGACAACCGAGGCCAATTGTCTGCGGTTCATCGAACACGATTCGCTATGCATTATTTAAAATGCTTCAGAAAAATAACTTCTTGTGGTTCCAACTCGCGGAATTTGCCTCGTGGAAGGTTCTTTTTGGTTAATCCAGCATAAATAACGCGGTCAAGTGTTTTGACCTCATAGTTGAGGTGTTCAAAAATACGACGAACGATGCGGTTGCGGCCGCTGTGGATTTCAATACCGATTTCTTTTTTATCCTTCGGATTAATAAACGCGACTTCATCCACTTCGGCAAGACCATCTTCGAGCATCAATCCGTTGGCAATGGCTTCAAAATCGGCCTTCGCCAAGGGTTTATCAAGCCCAACCTGATAGACCTTCTTGGTATTATGCTTGGGGTGGGATAGTTTTTGGGTGAGTTCGCCGTCGTTGGTCATCAACAAAAGGCCTGTTGTATTGCGGTCAAGTCGCCCCACTGGGAAAATGCGTGCTTCCGTCACATTTTTAAAGAGATCCATCACGGTTTTACGTCCTTCTGGATCGTCGGTGGTAGTGATAAAATCTTTGGGTTTATTGAGCAAATAGTATACAAGATTGCGTTGCGGAAGAACCTTGGCATCTTCATAGAGGATCACATCCTTTTCGGCCACTTTATAACCCGGTTCTTTTTCAATACGATCATTCACTTTCACCTTGCCTTGTTTGATTAGGTCGATGGCATCACGTCGGGAACAGATACCACAATGCGCGATGTATTTATTCAACGGCATTTTCTCATCTGTTTTAGCGGTCGGTTCTGAAGCGTTGGGTTGTTGTCTGTATGGATTCGCCAATCGTTCTTTAGATGGCTTGCCTCGTTCACCTACATAGGCAGGTCGTTCCCTGTCGGATGTACTTTTCGGACGAGCGCGATCAGAGGCTCCTGCAGGACGCGGGCCTCGCGCATCATCAGTTGGTTTGCTTCTAAAAGGGGCTTCTAACCTTCCTGATGTTGGCTTTTT
>CAIRSV010000273.1 GCA_903881265.1 uncultured Bacteroidota bacterium | reverse complement strand
TGTTTCGTGCTTCGGCGCGTTCTTTATTGCAAGGACCATTACCTTTGACGACATTCCAGAATTCTGTCCAGTCGATTTCGCCAAAATCATAGTGACCGCGTTCTTCATTCCATTTCAGGTGAGGGTCGGGCAAGGTTACGCCTAAAATTCTAGCCTGATCTACGGTGGCGTCTACAAAGCGTTGACGGAGTTCGTCGTTTGTTTGACGCTTGATTTTCCATAGCATACTTTTTTCTGAGTTGGTGCTTTCGCTGTCCGAAGGTCCAAACATCATAATCGAAGGCCACCACCAACGATTCACTGCATCTTGTAGCATCTCACGTTGCTCTTCTGATCCTTTGCTCAGCGCCAATAATGATTCATAACCTTGACGTTGATGGAAACTTTCTTCCTTGCAAATGCGCACCAACGCGCGTGCATAAGGGCCATAGGAAGTGCGGCACAGCATCACCTGATTCATAATAGCGGCACCATCAACTAACCAACCAATAGCGCCGATATCGGCCCAGCTGAGTGTCGGGTAATTAAAGATGCTAGAGTATTTTGCTTTGCCTGATAATAATTGAGCATACATTTCTTCGCGCGTGATACCCAGTGTTTCGGCAGAGGAATATAAATAAAGGCCGTGTCCGGCTTCGTCTTGTACTTTGGCAATCAAGATTAATTTACGTCGAAGGTTAGGTGCGCGTGTAATCCAATTACCTTCTGGAAGCATACCAACAATTTCGCTGTGGGCATGCTGTGAAATCTGACGTATCAGTGTCTTGCGATATTCATCAGGCATCCAGTCGCGGGCTTCGATTTTGATTTCATGATCGACTTTCTGCTGAAATAGAAGTTCTTGTTGTTCCTGAGTCATAGCGGTATTTACATTGAATGGGAACAAAAGTAGTAAAAAAAAGAGAAACGCAATGAATCCTCAAATCGTCATTGGCAATCAGGCATAGACGCAAAAGAAAAGAGCAGGGCGCTAAAATAACATCATGGCTTCGTACATTCATATTTCTAAAACCAACTGAATCATGCTATTGAAAAAGTCATTCGTGACCATCGCGTTCGTGATGGCCATACATCCAAATCAAGCTCGTGCGCAAAACGACACCCTGTATGTCAATACTATAGGCACTCTTCTTCCCAAAGAACAGGCAAGTTTTTTTAGAATTATAAAACGCACTGATAGTGCTGCTGTGGAGGTACGCGAGTATTTTATGAATGGCAAGCTCCATTGCGTTGGGCATTATACAAGTGCGCAAGCCATTATCAAGCAAGGCAACTTTATCTATTATACTGCAGAAGGATTCAAGATCAGTGAAGGAGAATACAGTAAAGGCTTTAAAAGCGGGGAGTGGATTATCTATACACATGCGGGTAAAAAAGTCAATGAGCGTCAGCGCTATTACTACCCCGACAAAGGCTATTACAGTATCCGTTACGACTTCGAAACAAACAACAAGCTCAGTGAAGGGCCTATTGATGAAAATGAACGAAAGACTGGTGCGTGGAAAGAGTATCACGTTCATTCAGACTCACTCCGACTTCGTTCACAGTATGTTGGTGGAAGAAGAACCGGGGAACAGCTAGAGTTTTTTAAAAGCGGCAAGTTAAAACGCAGGGAATTTTTTGAGGGGCGTAAGCTCAAGCACGCCGAACAATACGATGAACAAGGCAATAAAGTCAGCTATTTGCCAGCTTTTGTATACCCTGTGCCGCCCGAGCCATTATGGAAATACCTTTCGGTAAGGGTGGCGTGTTTTGACTCAGTAATCAAAAGCAGCAACCTGCATTATGTGCTAAAAGTCGATGCAGACGGGCGGCTGTCTGATATCGAGATAACGGGCATCGACGACGGGCCTTGCAAAACTGCGATCATAAACGCCATACAGCATATGAAAAAGTGGAAACCGGCTAAACGAGAAAACGTGCCTTGTGGGTATACGGTTGAGAGCGACCTGCGATACCGTATTTTCAACGAATAAGAATATTACACATAAGTAATAATAGTATATGATAATTCTACTTCATTCTGTGGAAAAGTTAGTGGATTGTCTTACTTTCGCGCCCTTATTTTTAAACAATTATTTATTAACAATCTAAAAAAATGGAAGAAACAACTTTAAAAACCCAAAACCTTTCCGCTGGTCAAGCCGGAGCACACGACGATTTCGATTGGAGTGTAGACAAACGTAACGTATCAACGTACAACAAAGCAGACCGTGAAAAATTCGACAAAACCTATGAAGCTACCTTCAGAGCGGTTGCCGACAACGAAATGACCGTTGGTCATATCGTAGGTCTCACAAAGACAGACGCAGTAGTCAATATTGGCTATAAAAGCGATGGTCTTATTTCGTTAAATGAATTCAGAGATATCCCGAACGTACAAATCGGAGACGAAGTGGAAGTATTGGTCGTGTCTAAAGAAGACAAAGACGGTCACTTAAACCTTAGCCGTAAATTGGCGCGTCAACATCGTGCGTGGGATAAGATTGTAGAATTATACAAGACAGGTGAAATCATCAACGGACATATCACATCAAAAACCAAAGGTGGTTTGATCGTTGATATCTTCGGCATGGAAACCTTCTTGCCAGGTTCTCAAATTGATGTGAAGCCGGTAACGGATTACGATCAGTTTGTCAACAAAACCATGGAATTCAAAGTGGTTAAGATCAACGAAATTATCCGCAATGCCGTTGTATCTCACAAAGCCTTGATTGAAAGCGATATCGAAGCACAACGTACCGAAATCATCTCTAAATTAGAGAAAGGTCAGGTATTGGAAGGAACTATCAAAAATGTAACTGACTTCGGTGCCTTCATCGACTTAGGTGGTTTAGATGGTTTGTTGTATATCACGGATATCTCTTGGGGTCGTATCAATCATCCATCAGAAGTATTACAAAACGGTCAGAAATTGAACGTATGTGTACTTGATTTTGATGATGAGAAAAAACGTATTTCATTAGGTCTGAAACAATTGACACCGCATCCTTGGGATTCATTACCTGATACAATTGCGGTTGGAAATAAAGTAAATGGTAAAGTAGTGAATATCGAAGACTACGGCGCTTTCCTTGAAATCGAAACAGGTATCGAAGGATTGGTGCACGTATCTGAAATTACGTGGAGCAACCAACCAATCAATGCGAAAGAATTCTTCAAGATGGGCGACGAGCATGAAGCTATGATCGTATCAATCGATAAAGATGAGCGCAAGATGAGTTTGTCTATCAAGAAAATGACACAA
The DNA here is from genome assembly GCA_903881265.1 of uncultured Bacteroidota bacterium. Classification (GTDB taxonomy): domain Bacteria; phylum Bacteroidota; class Bacteroidia; order Chitinophagales; family Chitinophagaceae; genus OLB11. The sequence continues at coordinate 6,726 of CAIRSV010000273.1, read as the reverse complement.
GATCCTTGGGATGAAATCGAAAGTAAATATTCTGTAGGAAGCCGTCACAACGGATTGGTTAAAAACTTAACGCCGTATGGTGTATTCGTAGAACTTGAGCCAGGCATTGGTGGTATGATTCATATCTCTGATTTGAGCTGGGTGAAGCGTTTCAATCATCCTTCTGATTTCATCAAAACAGGTGAAAATCTTGAAGTGATTGTATTGGGCGTTGATAAAGACACACGCAAACTTTCATTAGGCCACAAACAAATCGAAGAAGATCCTTGGACTACGTTCGAAACAGTATTCCCGATTGGCTCTAGCCATGATGGTGTGATGATTCGTAAGGAAGAAAAAGGTGGTATCATTCAACTTCAATATGGCTTAGAAGCATTTGCGCCTACCCGTCATTTGAAGCGTGAAGATGAGAAGCTAATCAGTGTTGATGAAACAAATCAATTCGTCATCCTTGAGTTTGACAGAAATGAAAAACGCATCATGGTATCTCATTCAAAAGTTTGGGAAATCAAGGTTGAAGAAGAGAAAGATGTAGCACGCAAAGAAGCGAACACAGAAGCGGATAATACCAAGAAAGCAGTGAAAAACTTGCAGACTAAAGTAGAGAAAGCAACCTTGGGCGATATCGGCGCATTGGCTGATCTTAAGAAAAAAATGGAAGATAACGAAGGCGCATAATCGCAACTTCATTCTAACAGATAAAAAAATCCCGGCCATTTGGTCGGGATTTTTTTATAGATAATAGGCGGCTGTTAATTGCTTCATTTGTTCGGTATACATGCCGTTTTCTTTGATGATGCATTCCTCTTCTTGAACGACCATTTCATTTCTTCCAAAAAGCGCAACCATTACTTTGGGTAGGTGCGATACAGAATGTTTGATGAAAAGATAGGATATTGGGTAAAACGAAAAGGTTGTGCACGTCTTTTCAAGTTCATCTTTTCTATCACATGGAAACAGGATGGAAAATTGTCCGTTATCAGCCAAGAGCTCGTCAATTTTTTTAATTAATGCAAGCAACGTTAATGCGGAAGAATGTTTGGCAATATTGCCTTTCACACTATCGGCTTGAAGTTGTTTTTCAAAAAAAGGCGGATTTGTAATAATGAAATCATAGGTGGTGTCAACGTGGAATGTGTTTACGTCGCCAAGCATCGGATTGATTTTATCGCTGAAGGGCGAATGCTGTATATTTTCGTTTCCTTGATGGAAGGTTTCTTCATCAATTTCAATCGCATCGATGATGACATCAAATCGCTGTGCAAGCATCAACGATAATAAACCGGTACCGCTGCCAATATCCAACACGCGTTTGCAAGATGATGGAAGGGTTGTCCAAGCGCCTTGTATACAGGCCACTTCGCTCACCTTTTGTGCGCACTTATGTTGTTGAATCAAGAATTGTTTGAATTGGAAACTCATAGCGATGATCAGGAAATTGATACGGCATTGTTGGCATGACAACTTAAAAACTACTTCGTGCGCTTGCTGTTTCTTTCATATCTGCAAATTCATTATTCAGGTATTTGTAATATCCGGTAATGGCAATCATCGCCGCATTGTCGGTGCAATATTCAAATTTAGGAATGAAGTAATTCCAATTCTGTTTAACAGCATTTTCTTGAATCGCTTTTCGTAAACCGCTGTTGGCACTCACACCGCCTGCAATACAAATGTCCTTGATGCCGGTTTCCTTACTGGCCTTTATTAATTTTTTAAGTAAGATAGTGATGATGGTATATTGAATCGACGCACATAAATCATTCAAGTTTTTTTCAATGAAGTGTTCGTCTTTCTTTTTTTCAGCCTGCAAGAAATAAAGGATAGAGGTTTTTACGCCAGAGAAACTGAATCCATACCCTTCGATAATAGGCTTGGCAAACGTAAACGCTGTGGGATTGCCGAGTTGCGCGTATTTGTCTATCAAGGGCCCACCTGGATAAGGAAGCCCCAGCATTTTAGCCGATTTGTCGAACGCCTCGCCAGCGGCATCGTCTAATGTTTCGCCAAGTACCACCATATCAAGCGGTGCATTGCATTGAACGATTTGCGTATGCCCACCACTGACAGTGAGACATAAAAAAGGAAAGGACGGTTTTGTATCAGCAATCAGGTTTGATAATACATGGGCTTGCATATGATTGACGGCAATCGTGGGTATGCCCATTGCTTGTGCAAACGATTTTGCGAATCCACCACCAACGAGCAACGACCCAATTAGGCCGGGGCATTGTGTGTAAGCCACTGCATTGATATCATGTTTTGAAATGCCGCTTTGCTGAAACGCTTCTTCCACAACAGGTACGATATGTTTTATGTGTAATCTTGAAGCCTCTTCAGGAACAACGCCGCCATACTTTTCGTGCACAGATTGCGTATAGATGACATTAGATAGTATGTTGCCGTCTTCTAAAATGGCAGCGCTTGTTTCATCACACGAACTTTCGATAGCTAAGAGTCTTATTGGAGAAGGCATGTATAAGGGGTAAGGCGTAAGGAATAGGGCGTAAGGGGAGAGTAAAGGAACAAAAGTTTACCAATGTTGCCGAAGAGAGTCGAAAAACAAACTTTATAACGCTGCATTTCTTATTCCTTATGACTTTCGCCTTATGCCTGTTTACCAGCGGAGTATTCGTACCAGGTTACGTTTAGGTTTTACTTTCTTTTCGGTGTTTTTATTGTAGCTCAACTGATCTTCCTTTGGTGTGTCGTAGCTTTTTAAACAAAGCTTGATGTTGAGTTTGCCAAGGCGTTCCTTTTTATAAAACTTTTCATATAAATGATCGATTTCACGCTCATCGGTTTTAATCACCAAGCGGGCTTTATCAGTAATAAAATGAATAATCAATGAATCCCATTCAATGGAATCAATGATACCATTAAGCGTCAGTGTGCCATAATAGACAGCAGGGTCAAAATCAATATGGGTGCAGCATTCTTTACCTGTGTGCTGAATATTATCTTCGTCGATATAGCGGTAAGTCTGTTTATCGCAGGTATAAAAAGTCGCTGACGCTTGATCGTAGATGCCGCAAAGCGAAGGTTGTCCGGGCAATTGATATTCAGAAAAGAAATTAGGGTCAACGACATCGATATCGATTTTATCATACCCTATGGTATACGTGTCCTGCGCAAAGGCAAGTGAACATATCAACGAGAAGACCAGAAACAAAACGCCTTTTTTCATATTTTTGAAAAATTATCTAACAAATATATACATTCCATCGTCATGTGGTAGTAAAATGGAGAAGAATTATCTATTTTGCCCCCGATAAGAAAAAATCTCACTTAACTATTTAAACAAAAAATAAAATGAACAGAATTATTTCAGTCTTATTCATTGCTGTAATCGCCATCAGTAGCGTGTCGTCATGTAAAAAGAAAAGCAAGCCAGATATTACAGTTGTCATCCCTTATACAAAAGCCAAAGTGCTGCCTGCAATCGATACACCATTCAACGTAATCTCTTTGCCAATCGAAATCACTGATACATTCGCTACGCAGGTTGATGCGTATTTAAATACATATGCGGGCGGTATTTCAAAATCAAAAATAAAAACATTAACCGCAGAAAAAATGAATGTGTTAGTTGATAACGCAACTGCGCAGACATTGAATTTTGTGGATGATTCAGTTAAGATATATGTCGATACGTATGGCGGAACCAATCCAGTATTAGTGGCCTATAAGAAGGGTATTCCGGCAAATGCAAAAAGCATTGATTTTGATATCATACAAACAGATATTAAAGACTTATTCTATTCGCCTTACATGCAGGTAACGTTGAAGTTCAATACCAAGGCAAATGAAAAAGTACTTGCCGGTTCAAATTTTATTTCAAATTTCTCGTTTAAAGTTGTGGCTGACGGAAATTGATGTGATTGTTTATGAATGAATGAAGAAAGTGTCTGTTCATACAGGCACTTTTTTTTAGGTCAATTATAATTTGATGATGAGCCCACCTTGAACGACTGCTTCAGGAACAAAATATTTATTAAACAACAGCCAGGCTTTTCCGACACCTACTTCGGCAAACATCCCAATATGTGAAGTCAAAAAAAAGCGAGAACCTGCTGTGATATCAAAGGTGTATGGTCTGGGAAAACTGTAGTTAACTGAGAATTGATTATAGGGCGCTAAGGTATAGGTTTGTAGTTTTATTTTTGCATATCCTAATCCGATGCCAGCATACCAATCAAATTTTTTCGTGCACTTGAAATGGTAGTTTCCCCGAATTGTGCCGGAAAACTCTGTGGCTTTGATGCCATATTCATAAGGCCTGTTTCCAAGGATGGCAGGGTCATAACCATCATCCATCCATGATAGTTGCGTACTGTTGTAAGCCGCATTGATACCCACACTCAATTTATTGGTAATCATATATTCGCCCTTTAGTATAAATGGGCCCTTGCCTTTCACTGATAATTGATTTCGGTCGGTTTTATTTTTCAAATACACCCTGATTGTACTCGGAAATCCGTAACCGTATGAAATGATAAAATTACCTTTATGGATATTGGATGTATGCATTCTCCCTGTGGTTTTATCTGTTGCGGATAAGCCAAATGTGAATACGAATACGATCAATATGCTAGCTACATATTTCTTCATGAAATAAACTTATCCCGCAAGGTAATAAATTTTTTCAAGGCGCTTGAAGCTTGAATGCGATGGCTATGCATTTCTTTTTGTACGCATCCAATTTCTTAGCACAATTGCAATGTGCGTGCATGGTAAGCTTGTCGGTTGATTGGTAATCAATGCAACTGCGTGAAATTTTATAACTTATTAACGTGGGTGGAGCCTTGCGAAGATTATATTTGAAAAAACAATACAATGAAAAACGTACTACTAGCCATATTGATTATCGCATCAGCGATGACAGGGCGCGCACAGAGTTTAAACCAACTCATTAAGAAAGCCGATAAGGTGATGCAAGGTCCGAAACAAACTAATCCTACTGCGGCTAAAACAACGGGCAGCGGATTACTTGGTACGAATTTATCCAATGCCGATATTGTCAATGGATTAAAAGAAGCCTTGAATGTCGGAACGAAAAATGCATCGGCAAAACTCAATACAACGAATGGTTTTTTTAGCAATCAATTGGTAAAAATTGCCTTACCTCAAGACGTAAAAAATATAGAAAGTACCTTACGTTCTTTTGGATTCAATAGTCTGTGCGATAAGCTAATTATGAGTTTGAATAGAGCGGCTGAAGATGCCTCTGGGAAAGCCATTCCAATTTTTGCCAATGCGATTATGGCTATGTCGATTACGGATGGTGTCAATATATTACGTGGCGAAAATAATGCAGCAACAGAATTTTTAAAGCGAACAACGACTGCTTCCTTAACAAGTGCTTTTCGTCCGGTTATTGAAAGTTCATTGCGTAAGGTCAATGCAACAACCTATTGGAATGAAGTGTTTAAAACCTATAATAAACTTCCAATCACTAAAAAGAAAGTCAATACAGATTTGACAGCGTATGTAACAGAAAGAGCCTTGAATGGTTTGTTCATTTCGGTGGCTGAAGAAGAAGCCAACATACGAAAAAATCCTGCCGCGCAAGTGACAGGATTATTACAAAAGGTTTTCGGCAGGAAGTAGTCTCGGATTATTTTTTCTTAAATTTCTCAATCGCAAGTTTCGTAAAGTCGCTTATAACAAGTTTGCCGCTCATGCCTGCGCGTTCATCTAATAAGGTATCCCAGTGTTCGGTTCCTTTCCAACATACTTTTTTTAGCATGGCCATTGCCTCCGGATTACTTTGCGAAAGCGTATTGGCTAAACGCTGTATGGCCTCATCTAATTCTGCGCTAGTCTTATAGATTTCGGTATATAACGAATGTTGCTTAGCCCAATCGGCACTGCGCCATTCAGTGGCATTGATTGCCAACTGCGAGAAGCTTGACGTGCCCATTTTTCGCTCGACTGCAGGCCCCACCACAAATGGTCCGATACCTACGGCGAGCTCGCTTAATTTGACAGACGCATGTTCAGTTGCCATCGTATAATCGCACGCTGACGCCAATCCTACGCCACCACCAACGGCTTTGCCTTGTACGCGACCTATCACAAATTTAGGCGCCTTACGAATGGCATTGATAACCATTGCAAAACCGAGAAAGAATTTTTTTCCGTCGTCTTCATTGCTGATTGCGATCAGTTCATCAAAACTCGCTCCGGCGCAAAAGGCACTTTCGCCTGCTGAACGAAGTACGATGACCGTTGCTTGTTTGTCTTGCCCTGCTTTATCAATGGCGTCAGCCAAGCTGTGTAAGATATTGCCAGGTAATGAATTACTGGCCGGATGAAAAAATTCGATGGTTGCAATGCCATGATGTAATTCGGTGTTGACATAGCCATTTAAATGATCCGTCATAATGTGCGTATTTTAGGGTTGTAAATATAATGCTTCACGTGCTTCGATGAAATTTTGTAGCGTACTTATTGTCTAGTATAGATGTTGTTGTGGGCGTGTATCAAGCTTGTTTGCTACATCAGTATCGCTCTCATTTCATGCGAAACAAAGCGGCTTAACTCGTGTACATTCTCATCTGAAAAATCGAATACGATGCCAGCTGTTTTGTATAGTTCTTTTAAGGTGATGGTATACCCTTTGCTGAGCGCAAGCATATAATTGTCGAGTGTTTGTTCTGGATCTTTTTTATATTCTTTCCACATAGCTAGTGCGCCAAGTTGAGCGATGCCATATTCGATATA
>CAIRSV010000272.1 GCA_903881265.1 uncultured Bacteroidota bacterium | reverse complement strand
TGATTATGGTTTGGGATTAGACCGATTGACACCGGGTACTAAATTCGGACAAGCTACCAAATTCTCGTTTATGCTTGGCTTTGAACCTGAATAGGTGCTGCGTATCAGCGAACAGCTATGCTATTTAAAATTGTATATAAAGACTCAAATTTTTTAAACATGAAAAAACTACTTTTAATCGCCATCATAGGTATGGCATCCGCTCAGCTTCAGGCACAACGCTATTGCGTTATTGATTCGAAATACATACTCGAAAGCGTGCCCGAGTATAAGCAAGCACAAACCAAACTCGATGAGGCGTCTGCTACTTGGCAGAAAGAAATTGATGCCAAACTAGCCGATGTAGATCGCATGTATAAAGTGTATCAGGCCGAGCAAGTGATGCTGAGCGATGAGATGAAAAAGAAACGTGAAGACGAGATTATTAAAAAAGAGAAGGAGGCCAAAGACCTTCAGAAGAAACGCTTCGGATTTGAAGGCGACCTATTTAAGAAACGTCAGGAGTTGGTGAAGCCGGTGCAGGATAAAGTGTATAACGCTGTACAGAAAGTAGCTAATTCAAAAACCTACGATATTATTTTTGATAAGTCGGCCGACCTTAGTGTTTTCTACGCCGATCCGAAAATCGATAAAAGCGATGACATACTTCGCGAGCTTGGTGTGAATCCGGTTAAAAGAAAATAGTAGCGAACCGACTGCCCTTTAAAATTATCATTATATTTGCCCACTTAAAAAAATAAAAAAAAGTACTCAATGAAAAAATTAATTATCGCCATCGCCTTTTTGTTTGCCGGATTATACACGAATGCCCAACAAAAGATTGGCTATATCAATTCGCAAGAAATTATCAGTATGATGCCAGAAGCTAAAAAAGTATCGGCCGATATTGAAGCGTATAAAAAAACCTATACCGATCAGATGTCTTCTATGCAGAAGGAATTGGAAACAAAGTACAAAGCATATCAAGATGGCAACAAAACAATGTCAGACGCTATCAGAACAGTGAAAGAAAAAGAGTTGCAAGATTTGCAAAGCCGTATGGGTTCGTTTGAGCAAACAGCCAACGAAAAAATCGAAGCTAAATTACAAGAGTTATTGGCACCTGTGAATGATAAGGCACAAAAAGCCATTGAAGCGGTTGCTAAAGAAAAAGGCTATTCGTATATTATGGATACAAGTGTTGGTGGTATTATTTATGCCTTACCTGGCGATAATATTCTTGATGCTGTAAAAGTAAAATTGAATATCAAAGACATGCCAGAAGCGACAACACCTGGCGCGCCAAAAAAGAAATAAGTATCAACTGAATAGCATACGAAAAGGCTACCTGAAGAGGTAGCCTTTTTTGGTTTTATCATGATGGATGGATGAGGATATTGATCAATGATGTATTGACATGCTAGTGATCCTGTTCGATTTTTCCAATTGATGGAGATATCGGACCCAACCGTGGTTTGTGTCCTCACAAATCATCTACATTGATCATGAAGAAAAAGTTGCTAAGCCGCAGCGTCCGACAAGATGATAAAACGAAGTTGGAAATTTCGTTGTCGAGATATTGCGGGGAAAGAAATGTTACCTGCATTACCGATGCTTAATCTTCGTTAAATTTATTATACGAATTAGTTTTCATTATATCAATTTT
>CAIRSV010000271.1 GCA_903881265.1 uncultured Bacteroidota bacterium | reverse complement strand
TAGTTCATTGACCCATTGATTCACTAGCGAGTGTGTTTTTGCAAGATGATGTACCATGGTATAAAATTACTCCGATTTACTAAGGAATAAAAGGAACATTGATATTTACTTTTGAATTGGCGGGTAATTTGGAGCACGGCGTTTGCCGGTGTTTGTACGTTAGGCGAATGTGTAACTACGATAGCTCTTTCGTCATTTCTTTTCTATCTTTGCCGGATGGTATATCATGTAATAGGCACAATGAGCGGAAGTTCGATGGATGGTCTCGATATCGCTTATTGTTCGATTGAAGAGACCGGCGGCAAATGGTCATTTGTGATTCATCAGGCAGAATGTATTGAATTTGATGAACATTGGAAAAATACATTAAGACAAGTCAATTCGTATACAGCGATTGAATTATTACGCGCACATACTTCCTTTGGTCATTGGATGGGTGCAGCGATAAATTTGTTTATCGAACGAAATCAATTGCAGCATAAAGTGCATCTGATCGCATCGCACGGACATACTGTTTTTCATGATCCACAACACCATATGACCTTTCAGATAGGAGACGGCGCAGCTATTGCAGCCATTACAAAATTGCCTGTTGTGAGCGATTTAAGGAATATGGATATGGCTCTTGGTGGGCAAGGTGCCCCGATTGTGCCGATTGGCGAAAAATTATTTTGGAACGAGTATCCGTACTTTTTAAATATCGGTGGCATTTGCAATATCACGATTGCACACGGAACGCAGCAACTTGGGTTTGATGTGTGTCCAGCAAATCGTGTATTGAATTTATTGGCAGGCGAATTAGGCAACGAGTTTGATCAATTTGGCGAAGCCGCTGCTTCAGGTCATTTGAATCGAACATTATTGGATGAATTAAATCGATTGGATTATTATCAGCAGGCCAATCCAAAATCATTGTCGAATGAATATGGTGTAGATGTTGTTTTTGCGTTGATTCAGCGTTTTGATATTCCTGTTCAAGACAAACTACATACGATGTGCGTGCATATCGCTCAGCAAATAGGCATCGCATTAACACCATATATTCAATCCACGGCATCAACCATGCTGATTACCGGCGGCGGCGCATTCAATTCGTTTCTGATACAAACAATCCAAAACGAATTGGAGCTTTTGCAAGTTGATGTGGTTATACCCGATGCTGAATTAGTGAGCTATAAGGAGGCGCTTGTGATGGCGCTCATTGGTGTACTGCGATGGCGTGAAGAAGAGAATGTCTTGTCATCAGTCACGGGAGCGGCCCGTAACAGTGTCGGTGGCGCACTTTGGATGGGGCAGGAATAATTAAAAAAAGGTAGAATAAGAGAATTAAAAAAATAAAAAATGAACGATCAAATAAGACAATTGGAGCCCACGATGCTATGGAATTATTTTGCCGATTTAAATGCAGTGCCTCGTCCTTCAAAAAAAGAAGAGCGCGTGATTGCATTCGTCAAAGCGTTTGGCGAGAGCCTTCATCTCCCAACCTATGTAGATGAAGTGGGCAATGTGATTATTAAAAAACCTGCCACCATAGGTATGGAAAACAAGGTGACAATCGTATTGCAAAGTCACCTCGATATGGTGCATCAGAAAAACGCAAGCACCGATTTTGATTTCAATACGCAGGGTATCGACATGTTTGTTGATGGTGATTGGGTGAAGGCGAATGGAACTACCTTAGGTGCAGATAATGGCATCGGGGTGTCTACTATGATGGCTATCTTGGCGTCAACTGATATTCCCCATCCTGCCATTGAAGCCTTGTTTACCATTGATGAAGAAACAGGCATGACCGGCGCCTTATCGTTGAAGGGCGGTTTGCTTGATGGCGAAATTATGCTCAATCTAGACACGGAAGAAGACAATGAACTTACTATTGGTTGCGCTGGAGGAATTGATGTAACAGCTACCGGAACATACACTCAACAGCCATCTTCATTGACATCGGCGCTTCGAATTAGTATTAAAGGTTTGACAGGAGGACATTCAGGTATTGATATACATAAGGGCAGAGGGAACGCGAATAAATTAATGAACAGGCTTCTGTTGCAATTATCCAAACAGTTTCAAGTGGAGATAGCAAGCATAGAAGGAGGCAGTTTGCGAAATGCTATTCCTCGTGAATCAGTAGCCGAAATCATCGTCCATGAAGCTGATTTGGAACCGGTTAAAACAGAAATAAGTTCGTATCAGCAAATGCTTCAAAAGGAATACCATTCAACAGATCCGAACTTACTTGTCGTGGCAGAAACAATAGATAAACCAATTCAAGTGATGAATGCCGAATTTCTATACAAATTATTGCGACTTGTCTATGCGTGTCCAAATGGTATTTACAGAATGAGTCCTGATATAAAAGGGCTTGTGCAAACATCCAATAATGTCGCTAGAATTGTTGTGAAAGATGGCAGCTATTCGATACAGTGCCTCACTCGTAGTTCGGTTGATACTGAAAAAGCAGACTTGTCTCAAGCCATTTCATCTGTATTTGAAATGATGGGCGCGCAAATTACATTTGGTGGTTCATATCCTGGATGGATTCCAAACCCGTCTTCGCCGATTGTGACTCTTATGAGTGAATTGTATAACGAGATGTTTAATGAAAATGCCAAGGTCGATGCTTGCCACGCAGGTCTTGAGTGCGGCATCTTGGGAACAAATTATCCAACGATGCAAATGATCTCCTTTGGGCCTACTATTTATGGGGCTCATTCGCCTGATGAAAAAGTACAGATTAGCTCGGTTCAAAAATACTGGGGTTATTTGCTTGAAACACTGAAACGTATTCCAGAAAGGAGTTAACAGCCTTTTTTGAAGATCCTTTTATGTGGCAGCGATCATAATCATCAGCACACCAAAATTTTTACACTGTGATATCGCGGAAATAAAAAAACCCTCTGAGTAAATCAGAGGGTTTTTTCGACGTACTTTCTACGTTGAAGTTGAAAGTACTATTACTTTTTCTTAGGAGCTGCTTT
>CAIRSV010000270.1 GCA_903881265.1 uncultured Bacteroidota bacterium | reverse complement strand
CAATTAGGCATTAAACATATCATTCAACATGATAAAAATAAAGGATATGGTGGCAACCAAAAAAGTTGTTATAACAAAGCATTAGAGCTTGATGCTGATATCGTAGTTATGCTGCACCCTGATTATCAATATACACCGCTACTGATACCAGCTATGTGCAGTATCATAGCGAATGAACTTTACCAAGTGGTGCTCGGTTCTAGAATCCTTGGCAAAGGAGCCTTGCGAGGCGGCATGCCGTATTATAAATATGTGTTTAATCGAATGCTAACATTCACTGAAAATGTTCTTATTGGTCAAAAACTAAGTGAATACCATACAGGCTATCGCGCCTTTTCGAAGGAAGTGCTACAGTCAATCAAGTATATGAATAACAATGATGACTTTGTCTTTGACAATGAAATGCTGTCTCAAGTGTTCATGAAAAATTATGAGATTGCTGAAATAACCTGTCCAACAAAATATTTTGAAGATGCCTCAAGTATTAATTTCAGACGTAGTGCGACATATGGCATGGGTGTGTTACGAGTTTCATTTACCCATTTATTCCATAAGTTAGGCATCAAAAAGAGTCCTTTGTATTAATCTGTGCAACACTAACGATCATAGTCATAAAAAAAACCATCAACGAATTGATGGTTTTTTTTATGCGGTTATAGTCATTGACTAGTATACCCAAAGATCGTGTTCTTTATTAAACATTTTCTCTTTAATTTCTTCTGACTCGTACATCTTGTCAATTCCTTTTTTACTATTACTAATGTCTTCTTGTAAGATATTATCAAACGTAGATTTCAAAACATAAGACGAAAAGTGACGTTTTTCAAAGAAATCATCCCACGTCATACGATACACATCATTTTCAGGATTATAGACTTCGTATTTCACATTAATAGAACGAATATCTTCGTAGTGCAACCAAAATAGTCGCGTTGATCCACGATATGAATTATCTTCATTCAAGATATCTTTATAAGGTGCGATACCAATGATTCTATGTACCATTCTACCGACATTCTTATCGAAGATTACATCTTCTTTCAGTCTGTATTTTGTAATGGTTTCAGGATTCCAATCTTTTTTTACAACAATCATTTCCATTGTTCCGTCTACACGCTCTCTATAGGTAGTATCTGGAGGTGGAGACAACAATTTCAATACATCATTGGCATCCATTTGGACAGAAAAGCGATCATCACTAAAAGCAGTCACTTTACCATTTTTAATGGCGTCAATCAAAATCTCTATATACATACCGCCACCACTTTCTTCATCTCCAGCATAGCGGAAAGCGAAGTTTTGTTTTTGACGTGTATCAATTTCCATCCATACTCTTTTTTTCCAAAGAACATCAGCTTCACGAATTGGCTGCCAAGGCGTCAAGTAATTATTATGCTCAACTATATCTACGGCACCATCCTTACGCAACGATGGTTTCCAAGAACTGTTAACATAACCACCTGTGCTGCTTGTGTTAGGATCGCCAACACCAATCGCTGGCTGACCACCAGGTTGAGCAATTGCTGCACCGGCAGTCATCAGAAGACCGGCGAAAATCAATGTAGTTTTATTGAATACTCCCATAATGTGTAGAAGTTGGTTTTTAATGTTAGTTGTTAATCGTAAAATTCACTGAGCCAATTGAACGTACTCTTTTATCTGGTCCAATTGCTTTAATATTTTCAAAATAAATTCTATCTCCTATTCGTGCTTTTTGCAATACTTCATCGATTGATTTCATTGCGCTAGCTCCAGTCAGATATTGCGTACCAGATGAGTAAATCTCCAATTCAGTTGATCGTTTCTTCTGATACGTAACATCGTACGAAACTACGGTAAATTTCGCTTCAAAATCAAAATTATCTAATTTAGCAAAGATTGCTTCCTGCACTCTTAACTCACTTGCAGCAATTCCGCCTCCACGCTTGTTGGCAATTTGAGGATATGGATCAGGAATATTCTTGATTCTATACTCGTAAGTTCCAAAATCTTTTGTTGTTCCGTCACCCAATTTACCTGACAAACGAATGATTGCTTTTTTACCTGCTGTACCTGTTGCAACAGTCACAGTATACTTATTAACGCCATCCGCCTTAGCCAAGGTACAATTATCAGATGTGTAGGTTAGGTTACCCGCTGGAATACCAGAGGCAGAAAACGTAATTGGATTGTCAACACCAATATAGAATACATTCATTTTATCCAACGATATCGTTGCTTGAGCTTCACCTATAAAGTAAGACGCCTTATTGGTATAACTCTTTACAGCATTGTCTTCATTAGGATCTGTATAAGAAGCCGTCACATTGATGGTTTGCTCTCCTTTACCAGTAGCCGTGGCTGTATAGGTTGCAATACCATCTTTTACCGCCAAGGTTTGACCGTTAACCTTAATACTTAAGTTGTTAGACGTTTTATTATACGCACCTAACATAATTTCAGCCGTGTATTTTTCTCCTGGCAACAAGTATGTATTCGGCGAAGAAATAAGCAGGGCGTAATCCTTGAAGACCAATTGTTTTTTTAACTTTTCACCAAACGCTTTGGCCCAAATTTCATCAATGACAGCAGCCTCCGAATTTTTTACGTCATTGATATATTTATCCATGATGGTAATTGCGCCGGCAGCCGGCACCATATTAAAATTACCATAACTCCAATCTTTATTTACATTCGTTTCGCTTGCCTCAACTTCAAAATTTAATGGCAGCATTTTTTCCATATTCTCATTCTTACCAGACAAACTAAGAATATCTTCTCCTGTTGGAACAAGTGCAGCTAACTCCGCTTTAAACTTTTGTAATTTAGACAACATCTCAACTCCTTTTCGAGGTCCTTCAACCATGATAGCGGTTGCCGCATCTAAGTCATCTCTTCGAAGTATATCATTTGTTTCTGGATCGATGCCTCCTGCATGTTCTATGATCAACTTTTTGTACTCTTCAAGATCAGCCTCAATTACCTTACGCATAGCGGTAGCTTTTTCTGCCAACACTAAATAATCTGACACTTTTTTAAACTTAACTGGATCACTTTTTATTTTAGGATCCTCCAATTGCAACTTAAAATTCTCAATCGTAGCCTCATTTTTTTCATCCGTATTTTTACTCGACCTGTTAATACTTCTATCAACTATCCTAAACGCATTTAAAATTTCACTCGACACATTCATTGCTAACAGGGCAGTTAACACCAAATACATGAGGTTAATCATTAACTGCCGGGGTTCTTTAGGTAAAGACATTCTTTATGAATATTTTCTTTTAATAATTTTATTTACACTCCTCTCTATTCCACTCTCTTCTAACGTCCTTGCATCGCACTAAGCATATTGCCATAAACTTGGTTTAATGTTCCAAGATTCTTCGCTAATAAACCTATTTGTTCTTTGGCCTTATTCGCATCATCGGCACTATTTTGCATTGCTTCAGAAGCATTTACTAAATTACTGTAGAATTTGTTCATTGCTTTCAAGTGGTTATTGGCATCCTGCAATTCCACTTCATAAATCTGATTTAAAGAACCTAGATTCTTTGTCAATGTCGTAACTTGACTATGAAACTTAGATGTTTCATCCGCTGCATTGTTGAAAGACGCTAAGGTTGCAGAAGCTCCTAGGAATGTATCTTTCATTTGACCTAACGCAGATGTTGCTTCTTTCGCTTTGGCTGCATAATCATTCGTAGCAGACGTTACATGCGTAATATCTTTGATTTGATTAACTGTTTCTCCAAATTTAGTAAAGTTGTCGCTTAGTTTTTTCAAGTTGGCAGGATTCATATTGGCTTCTTCCAACATCTTATCCATTTGCGCAGTGGCTGAAGTTCCAACACCTCCTCCACCAACTGGCGTAGGTTGAAATTTAATTCCTTTTTTATAGGCTTCTACATGAGGATTCTCGTCTAATCCTGGATAATATTTTTCCCAATAGTAATCTCTATGTGGAGGAAGTAAACCTAAAATGGCAAAAATGAACGCCTCGGTACTCATCCCAACAATCAAGGCTGGTCCAGCCCATGACCAGTGTTGCAACTTTGCAAGGGCTCCAATAAGTACGACTGACGCACCTAAACCAATGATTAAGTTTTTTAAATATTTACCTTTGTTAGTTTCGAAAAACATCGCTATTGATCTCATGTCCTTTGTATATTGATTTTTTTATTTAGTATGTAGTGTGCTATTATTTTCTTGGTCTACGGTTCGTTAAAGCAGGTTGAAGGTATTGTACAATATTTCTGAATCCGACAAATGCCTTGGCAGTATCCGCAAATTCATAATCTCTTGCACTTACTTGTATTGCACTTACCACATCCTTCCAACTTCCTCCACGGATCACTTTTCTCTTCCACCATGTAGGATCAGAATCCTTAAAGCGCATTCTGATTTCAGGTGACATATCCGCGATATTATCATAGGTATTCGCTTGATAAGGAGAATTTGTCCATTCAGCTACGTTCCCACTCATGTTGTACAAACCATAGTCATTAGGGTGATAGGCATTGACAGGCACTGTATATAAACCGCCATCAGCGCTATAATTACCACGATTTGGTTTAAAGTTAGCTAAGTAACATCCTTTCTTATTAACCACATATGGTCCGCCCCATGGATAAGGCGATTGAGCACGACCACCGCGGGCAGCCCATTCCCATTGCTCTTCACTAGGTAAACGGAATTCACCTTCTAAGAATTGTTTTTTTGAATCTCTATACGATCTCCAGTATTTTGTACGCCAGTGAGAAAACGCATTGGCTTGATACCAAGTCACCCCGACAACTGGATATTGATTGAAGGATGGGAACCAAAAATATTGATGCGTAATTGGTTCGTTATACGAATACGAGAACATTTTCATCCACACAGTTGTATCAGGGTAGATAATTGGATTGTACTTCGTCAAAAATGTAGTTCTTGCTTGCGCTTGACCTTGCTTGTAACTTCTAGCCATTTGATCGTAATCAAAGGTTTCATACGAGTAAACTAACTTTTGGTTGTCGAACTCTTTTTTACCCCAGATACTTTCTGATGCAGGAATGTAATACGCAGCCAAGGCGTCTTGCGTTTCTTCTGCAGCCCATTTTATTTTTTTCTTCCAGTCAACAGATTGCGATCCGTCTTCATTATCTTTCAAATCACCTATAACGGTGTGCGCTGTTGAATCCCTTACCCAGTCTACAAATTGACGGTATTCGGAATTTGAAATTTCGGTTGCATCCATGAAAAAACCAACCATTTGTACGGTTCGGTTTTTCACATCGTTTGCGTTCCTAAGGTCCTGATCGCTCGACCCCATGTGCATTACACCAGAAGGCACCCATGTCATTCCGACAGGAGAAGGCGTCGTTGGATTATTCACTTTATTCGTGGTACCAACTACTTGACCTTGAGGCCCAACACCACCACAACCCCAAGCTGTGACAATGAGTCCTAATGCTACTATTCTTAACGAAAATTGTTTCATCATAATCCGTTTATTATTTTATACAAGAAGGCAAATGTATTAATTAATTATGTTAATTCAAATACCTGCACAATATATATATGATATTTTAAATCTTGCATAAAATTTCTCAAAATTATTTTATTTTATCTTTAATTTGGAAAAGATACCGATTTGTCATACAACATAGATGGGTATCAATTCAAAACCTTCGATGGTCAAATCAAGACTATTTTAATCGGAAATCAAAACCTGTGCTTCTAAATTTCGGTGAACGCCATGTTTACGTCTCTTAATGGTTCCAAACAATTAAATTCATTGCAGATATAAATCAGCGTCTCCCCTTCCTGATATTTCCCAAGTAGACTTGCAATCTTTTCTTCTTTCTTGTTTGACGTGATGTACATAACGGCAGGCTGATACTTTTTGGTATGCAGCGCTCGATAATATTCCATCGCGCTATTACCGCTTAGAAGAACTTCCTTGAAGGGTTGAGACTGATTTTGATATGCAGCACACCAGAGACCAAAAGACCCTGGATATTGTTTAAAGACTGAAGCGACATGCGTGCGCATTTTTTGGCTTCTGATTCGATACCTATCTTCCTGAAAAATGTAGGACAACTGGTTTGTAACATCACACATCACTGCATTCGGAGAAGGAATGGCACCATCGTAAATCTCTTGTTTGTTAATGTCAACCTGTAAAAAATTAGCATGCACAAATTGATACATACCATGTTCATCACTTGAAAAAAAACTGTTCATATAATCTGCTATCTCTTTCGCCTTCAATAGATACGACGTTTCTGCAGTTGCATTCCCTAAAGAAATTAATGCATCAGCGAGAAAGGCCAAATCATCGGCGTATGCCGGAATTTTAGCTTCTCCAAGTCTGTATGTATGAAAATAAAGATGCGCACTACTGTGATAACTTTTCAATAAGAATGCCATATTCTGTTCGGCAAGATGCAAGTACTCTATTTGTTCAGTTGAAAGATACGCACGCACCAACGCCTTATTCATCAAGGCATTCCAACCTAAGAGCATCTTATCATCGGTCATTGGTTTTATTCGAAGATTTCTGTAATCAATAAGTTTCGTATGAATGGCCTTCAATTTCGTTCGATGATTTTCAGAAAGAGTAGATTGACTTTCATAGGTGCTGTATAAAATATTCGTATGCTCCCAATTACCCATTTCGCTGACATGATAATACGCAGCAAACCATTCATACTCATCGTCTAGAATTTCGTTCAATTCGGCGGCGCTCCAAGTATAATACTTCCCTTCCTCTCCCTCACTGTCTGCATCTTGTGCCGAATAAAAACCACCTTCATGACTTGTCATTTCCCTTCGCAGCCATGCTATTGTTTCATCAATTACTTGTCTATACGATTCGTTTTTGGTGATTGTATAGGCGATGGCATAAACGTCAATCAACAGCGCATTATCGTACAACATCTTTTCAAAGTGAGGCGCTATCCAATATGTGTCTGTGCTATAGCGTGCAAAGCCACCGCCAATTTGATCATAGATACCACCCATCATCATTTTATCGAGCGAACGAAGTGCCTGCTTCAACGAGGCTTCATCGCCATATAACACATAATGATTCAATAAAAACTTGATACTGAAGGTGGATGGAAATTTTGGCGCGACACCAAAACCACCGTGCTCACTATCCGCATTGGCAAGCAACTTATTTTTTATGTCTTCACAAACACGACTAGGCTCTTCAACCGACGTATCTTTCACATTGCCTATCTGCGAACTTTGCTTGAGATGTTCCGTTAAGGTTGACGATTGCGTCTCAACATCTTCTCTGTTTTGTGTAAAATATTGCGATACATTCATCAGCACTTCCCTCCATGATGCTCGACCATGCGCACGAACCGGAGGAAAATACGTGCCCCCATAAAATGGCTTCTTATCGGGTGTCAAAAATACATTCAAAGGCCATCCCCCACTGCCCGTCATAGCTTGTACGGCATCCATATACACATGATCAACATCAGGATATTCTTCACGATCAACTTTGATATTGATAAATAGTGTATTCATTAAATCAGCCGTTTCCTGATCTTCAAAACTTTCATGTTCCATCACATGACACCAATGACAAGATGAATAACCGATGCTGACCAATACCGGTTTATTTTCTGCAGCAGCTTTTAGAAAAGCTTCCTTTCCCCAAGGCATCCAATGGACAGGATTACCAGCATGCTGTAGCAAATAGGGGGACGTCTCATGGGTCAGTAAATTCATAGGTTTTTACTCAATTAACTATTAAAAATTAAAAATCGTCGCAGACTATTTAAATACACGAAATAATTTCAGCATGAATCTCCTCAATCGATTTCATTTGATGTTCTGAATGATAGCAAGTGATGGGCGTGATATTTTTTTCTATTTGTACAAGCTTTTCATATTCGGCCTTCACAGCCATCTGCAAGGCAATATCTTTTTCATGTATATCATCTTTGCCATTTAAATAAGCCCTTTCGTCGCCATCACGTTTTTCATTCAACGATTTATGTGTGAATGAAAAAGGCACATCGAGATAGACCGACAAATCAGGTTTTGGAATTTTATTATACTCATATTCGAACATATAAATCCATTCTCTCAACGCATCTTTGTCAGCACTACCATCGGTTTTAGCACATTGAAAAGCGATATTAGAAAGTACATACCGATCAACAAGCACCCGATAACCATCAGCGAGCCATTGATCAATTGTGCTAGCAAAATCTTTCCGATCTTCGGCAAAAAGCAAGGCCACTAATTGTGGATGAACACTCTTGACATCACCAAATTCACCACGAAGAAATTTAGAAATAAGATCACCAAAAACACCTTCGCCGCTGCGAGGAAAATGAACAAATTTTGTCTTGATGCCTGACTTGGCAAAATAGTCGATCAGCAATTTTATTTGCGTTGATTTTCCTGCACCATCTAAACCTTCAATCGCAATGAATTTACTTGTCATTTATTTATTGTTGAGGATGCGAAGATAGGAAAAAGTGTGTATGCTTGAAGCGAACACACAGGATGTTCATAGAACCTGAGATTACTGTATAATGACGTATCGCTAAGAGCGAGTTACCCAATTAAACCCAACTGAAGAAGAATCAAGACAACGATACCTAAGATAATTCTATACATGCCAAATAATCGAAACCCTTTTTCCTTCACATAGTTGATAAAAAACTTGATCGCAAGCAACGCAACGACAAAGGCAACCAAGTTACCGATACCAATCATACCTAACTGATCAGACGTGAACATTCCGTGTTCTTTGATGTATTGAAGGGATTTGTACCCTGTCGCTGCAAACATGGTTGGCACAGCCAGAAAAAACGAAAATTCTGCGGCGGCCTGTCGTGAAATCTTTTGACTCATCCCACCAAGTATAGTTGCTGCACTTCGACTTAAGCCAGGGAATATAATTGCCAAGCATTGAAACAATCCAATGTTGAATGAACGTTTATAATCGATCTCGTCCGTGGTTTGGATCTGCGGTTGTTTGAACCAATGATCGACAAACAAAAGCAACACGCCACCACTTATCATCACAATCGCAATGAACATTGGCTTGCCTAAATTATCATCAATAACATCGTTCAATAATTTACCCATTATCAGTGAAGGAATAACAGCGATGATGAGTTTAATATAAAATGATGGATGCTTGAAATCAATGAATTTTTTGAAATATAACACGAGCACAGAAAGGATGGCCCCCAACTGAATACACACTTCAAAATATTTTGTAAACGCATCATCACCAATATGCATAACAGCGCTCGTAATGACCATATGACCTGTTGATGAAATGGGCAAAAATTCGGTAATACCTTCAACAATGGCTATAATGATAGCTTGAATAGTAGTCATAGGCTTGTTTTAAAATCAATGATTAACCGTTCACTGAAGGCTTCTTCATGATGGCGTATGCTTCAATCACCAAGCCTACAATAATGAGTATTGGAGCCAACGTGATACGTCTGAAACTATACAGTCCATCGCCATCAAACGCATTTGGATCAGCACTGCGTCCGCCTGACATCATCGCATAGCCAACAATGATTACTGCTAATCCAATGGCCATCCATATATAATTCTGTTTATCAAACAGAAATGGCAGTCCCTGAAAACTTTTATTTTTTGATGTATTCGTGGTTACTTTCACTTGCTCTGCGGTTTTGACCGGATTGCTTGCAGCCACTTTTGGGTCTGAAAATTTTTGTGTTGACATACTATATTCGTTTTTTAATAAAGATCATCCAATTGAGTTCGTAAATATTTGATTACCGATCGATGTGTACTCAGCAACGAAATAACAATACCAAGTGCCAAGATTGAAAAGCAAAGAATCAACATCCATTGTGTGCTAGCCAATGTGCTGATTTCTGGAAGCCATTTTTCGGCAAAAAATTTGAGACAAAGAATACCAGAAATCGCTAGCAAGGCACTGATAACACCATTCCATACACCACGAATATTAAACGGTTTGGCAATAAACCACCGAGTGGCTCCAACCATTTGCATCGTCTTAATTAAAAAGCGATTGCTATACATGGCCAAACGAATTGTATTATCGATTAATATAATCACAGAAAATATCAGAAATAAGGAAATGACAAAAATTAGAATCCCAATACGACGCACATTCTTGTTCATTATGTCGACCAAATTTTTCTGATAAAATACCTCGCGAACAATATTGCTTTGCTTGATAAACTTCTCAATTTTAATCAGACTGTCAGTATTCATATACCCCGAATGCAAATGAAAATTTACAGATGTATACAACGGATTATAATCCAATACCTGTAAAAAATCCTCACCGAAATCCTTCTTAAATTGCTCTGCCGCCTTATCCTTAGTGACATACTGCGATGACTTGGCAAATGGCTGCTGATCAATGATGTTCTTAAGCTTTACGCCCAACGCATCCTTGGTATTATCGTTCAGTATCACAGATATCTCAATATTTTCCTTAAAGGCCTTTGACAATTGCCCAGCATTGATAACCAACCAACCCAATGAGCCCAATAGAAAAAGTACCAGGGCCACACCAATAATTGAATAGGCATAGGTCGCTTTTCCCTTCTTTACTTTTGTGGATATAAATTGGTCGTTATTCATCAGCCTCCAAAAGTAGAAAAAAAAAACGCTTTCCGTACCTCAATCTTTAAATTATATGATTTTTAACACCCAGCACCCGACAGAAACCAAGAATAAAGAGGGTTTGAGCGTACACAAATATTGTCTACTAAAGGCTTAGTCATGTTCAACTAACTGCATCATTGCGATTGTTGCGCTTACTGCGTGTTCGTTGTTCTGCTCAACTCATTCAACTCGTGAAGCGTCCCGACCTTGCCGTTCATCAAATAATTAACAAAAAGCAATATGTCCTTTTCTTACATTTGGCAAAATTTTTAAATTAAATGAAACTACGACATGTATTTTATCTGGCTTCAATAGCCACGATTTCCCTGACTTCGTGTCAAGAAAAAATGGATGGTAGCCAATCAGGCGAAACCAGTTCATTGCCCGCAGGCAAGAAATTTCTTGACCCCGCTAATATCGACACGACGATTAATCCCGCCGACGATTTTTATTCCTATGCCAATGGAGCATGGTTAAAGACAACACCAATACCAGCTTCAGAAACTCGATGGGGTAGCTTTAACTTATTGGAAGATTTTAATAAGAAGGCGTTGAAAGGTTTGCTGGAAGAAGCCGCAGCCAAAAAAGGCGCAGCCAAAGGAAGTCCCGAACAGATGGTCGGCGATTGCTTTGCCTCAGGTATGGATACCGTTGCCATCGAAAAAGCCGGTATCCGCGCTATTCAATCTGAATTGAATAAGATCAATGCGATCACAGATACAAAATCGTTGCTTGATGAAATTGCCCGCGAAGCAACAATGGATATGAATCCTTTGTTCAGCTTTGGCGTCGGACCAGATGATAAAGAAGTAACAAAAAATGTTTGCAGCCTTTTTCAAGGTGGACTTGGTTTACCTGACAGAGATTATTACCTAAAACCTGATCCACGTGAAGCTGGTATCCGCGAAAAATATGTGCCACATATTGCAACGATGCTAACATTGAGTGGTGAAGCAACAGCAGATGCCAACAAGCATGCTGCCACCATTATGGCGATGGAAACTGCGATGGCAAAAGCTAGTATGGACCGTGTAACTATGCGCGATCCGTATAAAACATATAATAAATTTTCAGTCGCTGCACTGAATGCGAAGACACCTGGCATCGATTGGAAAAATATGTTGACCCACATGATGATCTCGAATCAGGATACGATCTTGGTTGCCACACCTGATTTTTTTGTGGCCCTTTCTGGTATGTTGAAATCAACACCAATCGACGATTGGAAAACGTATTTGAAATGGCATTTAGTTAGCTCTATGGCTGGCTATATGAGTCATAACTTCGATCAAGAACATTTCAATTTTTATGGCAAAGTGATGCGCGGACAACAAGAGCAAAAACCTCGTTGGAAACGTGTATTGCAAGTAGTTGATGGTTCAGTTGGCGATCAGTTAGGCAAGATGTATACCGATAAATACTTTACAGCCGATGCGAAGAAACGTATGCTCGAATTAGTGAATAATCTGGAAGCTGCGTATGAAAACCGCATCAATAATCTTGACTGGATGAGCGACAGCACGAAATCAAAAGCGAAAGATAAACTCCATGCCTTCATTAAGAAAATTGGCTATCCTGACAAATGGAAAGATTATGCAGGCTTAGAAATCACACGCGATTCATATGCCAAAAACATCATGGCTTCTAGCGTATTCGAATACAAATTTATGATTAGCAAATTGGGTAAACCTGTCGACAAAACAGAATGGGGCATGACACCGCCAACCGTGAATGCCTATTATAATCCAGCCTTCAACGAAATCGTATTCCCTGCAGGTATCTTACAATATCCTTTCTTTGAAAAAAATTCTGATGATGCCGTTATTTATGGCGCTATCGGTGGTGTCATCGGTCACGAAATGACGCACGGTTTTGATGATCAGGGTTGTCAATATGCGGCTGATGGCAATCTAAAAAATTGGTGGAGCAAAGAAGATAAAAATCGTTTTGATGCGAAAACCAACATGGTGAAAGATCAATATGATGGCTACACAATTCTCGACAACAAACATGTGAACGGCGCCTTGACCCTCGGTGAAAATCTCGCCGATCTTGGTGGTGTAACTATTGCCTATGATGCGTTCAAAAAAACAAAACAAGGTCAGTCGAACGACAAGATCGATAACCTGACACCTGACCAACGTTTCTTTATGAGCTGGGCGCAAGTTTGGCGCGCTAATATCCGCGACGAAGAAGCAGCTACCCGTTTGGTCACCGACCCTCACTCTCCGGGCATTCATCGTTGCAACGGACCGTTGAGCAATTTCACGCCGTTCTACACAGCGTTCAATGTAAAAGAAGGAAACAAGATGTACAAGCCTGAAGCACAGCGTGCCAAAGTGTGGTAATACAAACTTCAACTAATGCAAAAAACCATCTCGTTACTGAGGTGGTTTTTTTTATGGTTGTCAGCGTCAAGTACTTTATAAAACAATGGTGGCGATGGCACCGTGCAGCAATGGATTCATTCTTCAGCATTATATCGTTCAATCAATTTTATACGCATTTAACTACTGAAATAACATTCGCTCAATCCTAACAGTACCAAACATTTCCTCAAAATCAGACATCAGCCAATTTTCTTTCCTATTTTTACATCCTTGTCGTTCCGAAAAAATATCATCACTACCTACGCAGCACAAATCATCTCGGTGCTTTGTTCTTTTCTTTGCGCCATCATGGGGGCTCGTATGTTGGGCGCCTTCGGTCAGGGTGAACTAGCATTATACACCAATTTTATTTTACTATCATCCTTGCTGTTAGGCGCTGGATTACCTGCAGGTATCGTTCATTTTATCGCCGCCCGTAAAATCGAAAAGAAACAAGTCCTCTCCATCCTGCTGACGGTCTTACTGATAGGGTTTGCATTACTGTTGCTTATACTTAGTATACTCCAAAGCGCCACTCTTTTGTCGACCTTCATACCAACCCTTTTTCATCATAACTCGGTTTGGTTTTGGCTCATGCTCCTGCATTTGTTATTGGTCTTACTCAATATCTTCCTCAGCAGTATCTTGCAAGCCGAAGCTCTTTTTGGCAAAGCAAGCTACATCCTCATTTCCGGCAGCATCACCTTGCTTTTACTCTATGCCCTGCGTTATTTCGCTATCACAGGCATTCATATTCCACCTTTCAACTGGATTTTGCTCGCGCTAATCAGCAGTCAGTTGATACAGCTCATTTTCTTCTTGCGTCAGGTGTATACAACCAATCCCGATTATCTTCATCTTGAACAAATTCAAATCGGTGCCATCCGCCCATTGATTCAGTTTGCCTTTCTGGCTTTTATGACCAACCTCATTCAGTTTCTTTCCTATAAGATGGATATTTGGTTTGTCAATTATTTTCATGGCAAACAACTCACCGGCATCTATGCCCTCGGTGTGTCGCTGGCGCAAATGCTGTGGCTCTTGCCTTCAGCCATTCAATCGGTCTTATACGCCTTCATATCAACGCACACTGACCGACAACTAATGATTCAACGCACGATCAACACCACCCGGCAAATAGCCGTGTACGCCATCTCAGCAGGCATTACCGGTTATCTTCTTTCCATCTATCTGGTGCCAATATTATTTGGAGAAGAATTTAGAGAATCGGTTCAGTGTATCGGTTTGCTATTCATTGGCGTTGTTCCTTTTTGTCTGTCGATGGCCGTCAGTGGATACTTTGCGGGTACAGGCCGCGTGCGAATTAATCTGTATTCTGCTATACTAGGTTTTATCGTTTGTATGGCTGCCGACTTGTTACTTATTCCAAGTTACGGCATACTCGGAGCGGCTATTGCGTCTTCAATTTCATATATCAGCACAGTGACCTTTCTTCTTGTTAAATTTCATCGTGACTAAATTATCATTTCATTACTCATTGCAATTTTAACGGGTAATCCTTACTTTCGCAATCTATGAATAAACATATCTTAATCACAGGCGGCGCAGGTTTTATCGGTTCACATGTTGTTCGACGTTTCGTAACCAACTATCCCGATTATCAGATTGTCAATTTTGACACCCTGACGTATGCAGGTAATCTCGAAAATATCAAGGATATTGAAAAAAGTAGCAACTATACCTTCGTCAAAGGCGATATCTGCGATGCCGCAGCCGTTGAAAAAGTCTTGCATGATTTTCAGATCGATACGATTATTCATCTGGCAGCCGAATCGCATGTCGACAGATCCATTACAGATCCGTTGGCCTTTGTGCGTACCAATGTGTTAGGAACTGCCACCTTACTGAATGAAGCGAAGAAATATTGGAACGGAAACTATGACGGTAAATTGTTTTATCATGTGTCTACCGATGAGGTCTATGGCAGTTTAGGTGAAACTGGTTTCTTCTATGAAGATACGTCCTATGATCCACGCAGTCCGTATTCGGCGAGTAAAGCCGGAAGCGATCATCTGGTGATGGCGTTTTATCATACCTATCATATGCCGGTGGTCATCAGTAATTGTTCGAATAATTATGGACCTAATCATTTTCCAGAAAAACTGATTCCACTTTCTATCAATAATATTCTCAATAAGAAAGCTTTACCTATTTATGGTAAAGGTGAAAACGTGCGCGATTGGCTTTATGTCATCGATCATGCAAGTGCCATCGATGTGATTTTGCATAAAGGTAAAATCGGTGACACGTATAACGTAGGCGGACATAATGAATGGACGAATATCGACCTCATTAAGCTACTTTGTAAACTCATGGATGAAAAACTGGGTAACGCGGCGGGCATTTCTGAACAATTAATTTCCTTTGTGAAAGACCGCGCTGGTCACGATTTACGCTATGCTATTGATGCCACCAAACTCAAGGATGAACTTGGATGGGTTCCTTCTGTGACCTTCGAAGAAGGGTTAAGCAAAACCATCGACTGGTATCTCGAAAACAAAGACTGGCTCGAGCAAGTCACAAGCGGTAATTATGTCAATTATTACAAATCGTTGTACGGAGCATAAGGCGCAAGCCGCAGGCAACTCGTGGATGGTCGGAGTGTGGCAATTTCTGTGTTTAAACAAAATGTAAGGACTTCTTTTTTGGTATCAAAATTTGATACTACTTTTGTTGCCATGAGCGAAGTACAAACCCCTGCAAAAACTACCCTGACAGTTACTGTTGATAATATTACGATTGAAGTAGCACCGGGTACTTCGGTGTTGCAGGCCGCCCGTATGATAGGTGGCGATGTCACACCTCCTGCGATGTGTTATTATAGCAAGCTAGAAGGAAGCGGTGGTAAATGCCGTACTTGTCTGGTTGAAATCGCTGCAGGTTCTGCCAAAGATCCACGCCCTATGCCTAAGTTACAAGCTAGCTGCCGTACTGGTGTCATGGACGGTATGGTGGTAAAAAACATCACGAGTGAAAAGGTCACAGAAGCAAGAGCAGGTGTGGTAGAAATGTTGCTCATTAATCATCCTCTCGATTGTCCTGTATGTGATCAGGCTGGCGAATGTCATTTACAAGATCTTGGTTACGAACACGGCAAAGCAGGCACACGATATGAATTTGATCGTCGTACCTTCGAAAAAGAAGATATCGGTCCTTATATACAGTTACATATGACACGTTGCATACTTTGCTACCGATGTACCTATGTAGCCGATCAATTGACCAATTGCCGCAGTCATGGTATTCTTGAACGCGGTGATCATGCTGAAATTTCAACCTATATTTCGAAAGCCATCGAAAATGATTTCAGTGGTAATATGATTGATGTCTGTCCAGTAGGTGCGCTGACTGACAAGACCTTCCGTTTCAAAAATAGGGTTTGGTTTACAAAACCTGTTACCGCTCATCGCGATTGTGACAAATGTTGTGGCGAAGTAACCTTATGGTACCGCGGCGATGATGTATTGCGTGTTACAGCCCGTAAAGATGAGTGGGGTGAAGTGGCTAATAATACCAAAGACGGCAAGACAGGCTGGATTTGTAATACCTGCCGTTTCGATAAGAAAGAAACCAAGGATTGGGTGATTGAAGGACCTATGCAAGTGAACCGACACAGTGTGATTTCACAAGGTCATAAAGAACATAGTGTAAAGGCACAGGAAACATTTTCAAAAGTTATGAGTGGTCGAAATCCTAAATTATTAATGGATATCCATAGCATTAGTGACGTAAATAAAGACTAAGTTCAGCAACCTATCATGTTAGACAAATTAAAAAAGCGCTGGAAAGTCAGCAGCATACAATTATTTCTGATTCTTTGTGTCTTTGCCATTACAGGATCACTCACAGCCTATCTGTCGAGACAAATTACATCGTGGCTAGATATTGAAAAATATAGTTTTCTTTTCTGGGCCTTGAAACTCATCGTGCTGTTATTTGGTTATCAGGTCATCATCTTGTTGGTCTCTATCCCCTTCGGGCAATTTTCATTCTTCTGGAATTACGAAAAAAAGATTTTGAAACGAATGGGGATTTTGAAGAAAGAGTAAGACAATACGATAATTTGATAATGAGATAATTCGGCAATGATGGCCAGGTAATAACGTATATTAAATTCCCTAAGATGTACGACTTGTTCCTTATTCCTTTCGACTTATGCCTTTCGACCTCCGCCTAAAAAGGATCCACATCAACCACCACTTGTACGGTGGTGAAATTTTTGGTGGTGCTTAACTCAACGATCTTCTCCCTGACAAATTTCTTAATTTCCTGCATCACGGTCGTATCCTTATTCATCTTCAATAAAATTTCCTGAATGAATTGATTGCGTATACGCCCAATGGGAGGTTCAGCCGGACCGAATAAGATGGTTTTGGGTAAGGAAACCAAATGCTCGGCTAATTTTTGCGCAGCAAACAAGACAGTATCCTGATTTTTATGACGAAGTGTAATTCGCAGTAATCGTGTAAACGGTGGATACTGAAATTCTTCCCTCGATTGTATTTCCTCCAGATAGAATCCTTTATAATCGTGCGCCTTCACTTGTAAGATGGTCGGGTGATTGGTCTTGAAAAGTTGTATCATCACACGCCCCATATCGTCCTTGCGACCCGCCCGTCCGCTGACCTGTTCGAGCAACTGAAAGACGCGCTCGTTCACCCTAAAATCGGGAAACGACAAGAGGCTGTCTGCACTCAACACGCCTACCGTGTTGACATGTTCAAAATCCAGTCCTTTGACCAGCATCTGCGTTCCGACCAATATATCGATTTCCCTGTTTTCAAATTTCCGGATGATTTCGCTATACTTATTCTTTGTCTTCAAGGCATCCCAATCAAAACGCTCCACTCGGGCATACGGGAACAATTGCTTGATATCATCTTCAATTTTTTCGGTACCAAAACTCTTAGCCACCAAGCGACTATTGCCGCATGCGGGGCAAGATTTAATATAGGGTGATTTGGAACCGCAATAATGACAATGCAACTGATCGGTATGTTTGTGATACGTAAGCGATACGTCGCAATACTTGCAATGCGGCACCCAACCGCAGGTGCTGCACATCACGTAAGGCGAGTAACCGCGGCGGTTCTGGAAAAGTATCACCTGTTTCTTATTCGCCAACGAATCCTGAATGGCATCGACCAACTGACCTGAAAAAATTCCTTTTTGTGTTTTGTTGAGCAAATCAAGTTTGCTGTCGACGATAGTCACTTTGGGCAATGAGGCGTTACCGTAACGTTCATGCAATTCAACTAATTTGTATTTGCCGGCTTGTGCATTAAAAAAACTTTCCACTGAAGGAGTTGCACTGCCCAACAAGATATCAGCCTTACATTGATGTGCCAAAAAAATGGCGCAATCTCGCGCATGGTAGCGTGGTGCAGGATCTTGTTGTTTGTACGAGGTGTCATGTTCCTCATCGATAATCACAAGACCTAGATCGGCAA
This sequence comes from uncultured Bacteroidota bacterium, assembly GCA_903881265.1. GTDB lineage: Bacteria > Bacteroidota > Bacteroidia > Chitinophagales > Chitinophagaceae > OLB11. Next base: position 16,520 of record CAIRSV010000270.1, on the reverse strand, counting down.
ACGGAAGCATGAGAGCCGAGCGGGCACCGATGACGATATCGTATTGTTTGTGTTGGATTTTCTTCCATACTTCAACCCGCTCATTATTGCTGAATCGAGAATGATAGACTCCTATACGATTTCCGAAAACCGAGCGCAGTTTTCGCACAATCTGCGCTGTGAGCGCAATTTCTGGCAAAAGATACAGGGCTTGTTTCCCTTGCGCGATGCAATCTTCAATCAGTTTAAAATAGATATGTGTCTTACCACTTCCGGTGATTCCTTTTAACAGCACCGCCTTCTTTTGCGCAAAACCATCAAGTATCTCACGATAGGCCGTTTCTTGTAGAGAAGACAGGATATTAGGTTTCAATTCAACCGGCGCATCAAATTTGATACGGTCAACTTCAATCTTTTTGATGGTGAAGACTTGCTTATCGAGCAGCGCATTTAGTTGTGCTGAACTAGCTTCTGCCTGCTTTATCAATTCGGTCTGAAGCACGTCAATTTGAGTTTGCTTCAGATGCAAATACGTCAGTAACAGATTTAATTGTTTGGGTGCTTTTTCAAGTTGAGAAAAAAGGAGCTTGAGTTGCACGTCATCTTGATATTGTTGCGTCAGAAAAACGTACTTCTCTTTTTTAGGTTGATAATTTTCGTACATATTTTCATAGACACTCACCAACCCTTTTTCGAGTAACGAATTGACCACCTTCCACGCAGAGGTCGTATGCACAATCTGTTGCACATCATCAATCGTTATATCCTTATGGTTGTTTTTCATACGAATGCGTTAAAAATACAACTAAAATTTTAATAGGAATTTAGTCTTGAATGTCAACAATGCCTAAAAGTAGACGCTGACTAGCTGAAAATCGGCAACAACGTTGTTTGGCCTTTTTTTGTATTCAGGTGGTCATTTCACTTTTCAGATTGACTATTTTTTTATCTGATTCACAAATTTTCAATATAGATTTGCCTCTTTCCTCATAAAAATTTAGGTTATTAACACCCTATATGGCTTTATTAACAGGTTGATTTGCACTATCCACATTTCAAACACATAAAAAATCGCTGAAAGCAAAGACTGAACTACATTTCAGGCCAAAACTACCTACTACAAATCGATTGCTAATTGTGGATAAATAAGATTGCTAAAATATTGTGTTATTTTGAGTTAAAATGTGTTATTTTGTGGAGTCCAAAAGACATATTTTCATCCAATGGCAAAGATTTTAGGCGAATTTGAAGTGACTTTAGACCCGAAAGGAAGATTCATGCTTCCCATCGGGTTAAAGAAACAATTGCCCGAGGGTGAAGGTGGCAGCTTTGTTTTAAACAGAGGTGTCGAAAAGTGCCTGACCCTATATACTATGAAGCAATGGGAAAAAATCGAAGCGGTGATTCTAAAACTGAATGACTTCAACGATGTGGCTAGTAAGGTGAAACGACAACTCTTGAGCGGCGCTACCATATTAGAAACCGATGCAGCAGGACGAATATTGATACCAAAATCGATGTTGGCATATGCTGGCATTACCAAGGATATTGTATTCTCTGCCCAGATGAATAAAATGGAAATTTGGGATGCCGAAACGCATCGTAAAGAAACCACAATTGATCAAGCTGATTTCAAATCGATGGTTGGTTCGGTTCTTGGTAGCAATTTTTTGAACCCTTTTGACGGCGAATAGATGGAAAACGAAACCTTCTATCACCAATCAGTTCTTTTACATGAATGCATCGAATCGCTGAATATCATCCCCGACGGTACTTACCTAGATGCGACATTCGGCGGCGGCGGACACAGCAAAGAAATTCTGAAACACCTTGGACCGAAAGGTACCCTCATCGTGTTTGATCAGGACGAAGATGCAACACGCAACCTGCCGGATGACAAGAGGGTAATTTTCATACAAGAAAATTTCCGCTATGCAAGCCGTTTCGTCAGGTTGCACCATTTAAAATTAAATGGCGTGCTAGCCGATTTGGGCGTCAGCTCGTATCAATTTGATACTGCTGAGCGAGGCTTTTCGATTCGATTTGATGCTATGCTCGATATGCGGATGGATAACAGAACGCCCTTGACAGCAACAAAAATTTTAAATACGTACTCTGAAAAAAGATTACAAGAGCTCTTTGAACAATATGGCGAAGTCACCAACGCCAAAACATTAGCAAAAAAAATTATCGATACGCGCGGTCGAATGAAACTGAGTACCATCAATGAATTTAAACAAGCCATTGACGGATTGATGTACGGAAATCAAAACAAGTACCTCGCTCAGGTTTTTCAAGCTTTACGAATCGAAGTGAATGATGAAATGAATGCCCTAAAAGATTTTTTAGCATCCATTACCACAAGCCTAGAAGAGAATGGAAGACTTGTTCTAATCACCTTTCACTCACTCGAAGATCGCATTGTGAAACAGTGGATGAAACAAGAAAGTTTTGAAGAAGACGAGTTCAGTTTCACCAATAATAATAAAAGTAAGCTATTGCAAACGGTGACAAAAAAACCAATTCTGCCAAGTGCAGAAGAACAAAAACAAAATCCGCGTTCGCGAAGCGCTAAACTTCGAGTCGCACAAAAACAAACAAAAACAACGTAATACCCCGCTCACCCCGACCACCACACCCAGCTACCCAAAACATGTCATTTGAAAAAATACCCTTATTGAAAAACCTCCCCAACTGGAAAACTATGCTCCTGTTGGCTGGCAATAAAGGCATCGTGCATAATATCCCGTTTATTTTATACTGTTCAGCATTAAGTCTTGTGTACATCACGATGAATCATTATGCCGAAAATGCCATTCGCAGCATCAATGAAACCGCAAGAGAACTGAAAGAAGACCGTTGGCGATATATCGATGAGAAATCTCAGTTTATGTTTTTGACAAAAGAAAGCCAACTCGAGATTGGAGCTTCTGCATTAGGACTCGAAAAAACAAAAGTCCCACCTTATAAAATTCAAATACGACCATGAACACCAGCAAAGACATACGGTATCGCGTGTATATCTCGTTCTTAGGTATGTGCATATTTGCTGCGTTGATCCTATATAAAGGAGGCCTCATCTATTTCAAGGAAGGGAAAGAATTAAAATCATTAGCCGACAGTCTACATACACGAATTTCAGTCATACAGCCTGAACGAGGTAATATTTACAGCGAAGACGGCTCACTGCTCTCCTCTTCAATTCCTGAATTTGATTTGCGTATCGATATGAAGTCCATCCCAAAAGATACCTTCTATAAATACATTGAGCCTCTATCCAAGAGCCTCTCAAATACATTGAAAGAATTTACGTGGACCGAATACAAAGAAAATCTTTCCAATGAATATGCAAAAGGTAACCGCTATTTCTTATTGAAGAAAAAAGCCAACTATGCACAATATCTAGAAGTTAAAAAATTTCAACCGTTTTGTAAAGGACAAAATAAAGGCGGCTTCATTGCTGAATCGAATACGAAACGTATCAACCCATTTGGTTTATTGGCAAATAGAGTGGTAGGTCTGTATCGAAAGAATGCGCAGAATATTGGTATCGAACGTCGCTACAATACCTACCTTCAAGGAAGTCAAGGACAACGAATTGAACGTAAGATTGCAGGCGGGACTTGGATGCCAATCGATGGTTCGGAAATAGACCCAGAGAATGGAAAAGATATCTTAACCACAATCGATGTCAATATTCAGGATGTAGCAGAAAATGCATTGTTGAAGCAAGTCGAAAAAGAACAAGCTACGTTCGGAACCTGTATTGTCATGGAAGTTAAAACAGGAAAAATCAAAGCGATGGCCAATCTTGGTCGCCGACCAGATGGTAGCTATGGCGAAGATTATAATTATGCCTATCAGCGAATTGAACCGGGATCTACGTTTAAACTAACTTCTTTGATTTCATTATTCCGCGACAAACTAATTAATATCAATGATAAGATTGATTGTCAAGGTGGCGCTTGGAGAATTGGACCATATACCATTCACGATAGTCATGCAGGACTTGGCGTACTTACGATCAAGGATGCGTTTGCACATTCATCAAATGTGGCCTTTGCTAAATTAATTTACTCAAATTATAACGACAAGATCGGAACCTATTGGTCCAATCTGCATGCCTTGCGACTTGATATAAAAACAGGTCTTGACCTTGATGGCGAGTCGCGCCCAAGTTTTAAACGCGATTCAGCAAAGAACGGCGCCTACTCACTAGCCTACATGGGCACAGGCTACCTTGTGATGATTACCCCGTTGCATACTTGTATGGTATACAATACAATCGCCAACGGCGGAAAAATGATGAAACCTTATCTGGTGAACAGTGTACGCGAATACGGCAAAGACATTTTAACCTTCCAACCTACTGTGCTTGAAGATCATATTGTTGATTCGTCGTCATTGGAACAAATTAAAAGTGCCATGAATGAAGTAGTGGAAAGTGGCACCGGTAAAGATTTAAAAAACCCTTTCTATACCGTTTGCGGAAAAACCGGTACTGCGCAGGTTGCTGATAAAGGAATTCGCTATACAGATAAAGTGTATCACGGTTCATTCGTTGGATTCTTTCCAAAAGAAGATCCTCAATATACCATCTGCGTTGTGCTTCGAACAAGACAAGGATCGTCAAATTATTATGGTGGATTAATTGCACTGCCCGTATTTAAAGAAGTGGCAAACAGGTTGTATGCAATCAAGATGCACGAAAAAAATAACATCGCCGACCAAGAAAAAATTAAAAACGTATTACCTGCAAAAAGTATCAAAGCAGAACAATATAATATCCTTGCCAACAAACTTGCTATCGCGAAAAAAGTACCGAACGCACCAGGTTGGCTACAAAATATTTCAACTGACAGTCTTGGGAATCTTACCTATGCAGCACTTCCTACCTATGCGAATCAGGTGCCTGATGTAAGTGGTATGGGATTGAAAGATGCATTATACGAACTTGAGAAAGCCGGTTTAAAAGTAATACCGCAAGGGAAAGGAAAAGTAATCACACAATCTATTGCACCTGGATCAACGTATTCAAAAGGACAAAAAATAACTATACAGCTAAGCTAAGTGAGACTACTGCAAGACATATTATCTAATCTACCAACCATTTCAATCCATGGCACAAGCAATCGTGAAGTGAATACACTTTGTATCGATTCAAGATTGGTGAAAGAAGGTAGTATGTTTATCGCAATCAAAGGTAGTTCGGTTGATGGTCATCAATTTATTGCTACAGCTATCAAACATGGTGCGACTTCCATTTTATGCGAAACAGTGCCAACAGAAAGAAACGATCAAGTGACCTATATACAGGTTCAAGATGCCGGTATCGCTGCAGGCTTAATCGCATCAGCGTTTTATAACAACCCTTCATCCACATTAAAAGTTGTTGGCATCACGGGAACGAATGGCAAAACAACCTGTGCTACGCTGTTGTTCCAATTGTTTACACAACTTGGGTATACATGTGGCTTGATTTCAACAGTACAAAATCAAATCGGACACACGATTCTTCCATCTACCCACACAACACCTGATGCTGTTTGTTTGCAACAATTATTGTCGCAGATGACTGAGGCCAATTGCACCCATGTCTTTATGGAGGTCAGTTCGCATGCCATTCATCAACACAGAATTTCAGGTATTCAATTTGCAGGCGGATGCTTTACCAATATCACCCACGACCATTTAGATTACCATCACCACTTCGATGAATACATACGCGTCAAAAAAATGTTCTTTGATGAACTTCCTTCGAATGCATTTGCACTCACTAACGCCGATGATAAACGCGGACCAGTGATGTTGCAAAACACGAAATCACTGAAGAAAACGTATTCTCTAAAAACCATGGCCGACTATAAAGGCAAGGTTCTTGAAAATAATTTGTCAGGATTGGTGATGAGTGTCAACGGCGAAGAAGTATTCTTCCGAATGATAGGCGAATTCAATGCCTATAATATCTTATGCGTTTACGGGGCCGCTGTTCTATTAGGCGAAGACAAACAATTGGTATTGCAATATCTCAGTATGCTGCAAGGCGCGGAAGGACGTTTTGAATGTATCCACTCGAAGATTGAAAACATACTAGGCATCGTTGATTATGCGCACACTCCAGATGCCTTACTCAATGTGTTGGCTACCATCAACAAATTGAGAAAAGGAAATGAGACATTATTTACGGTAATCGGTTGTGGTGGTGATAGAGACAAAACGAAGCGCCCTGTTATGGGCTTAGTGGCATGCGAACATAGCGACAAAGTAATTTTCACATCCGACAACCCACGTTCTGAGGATGCATCAGAAATTATGAAAGAGATGGAGGCTGGTGTGGCGGTTCATCAACGCAAAAAATATGTAAGCATTATGGACCGCAAAGAAGCTATCAAAACGGCCTGCAGTATTGCAGAAGGTGGAGACATTATTCTTATTGCCGGAAAAGGCCATGAAAAATACCAAGAAATCAAGGGTGTAAAATATCCATTTGATGATAAATTAATTACTGTGGAGATGTTTGAACTTTTAGAAAAATAAAAACACAACATGCTGTACCATTTATTTACATATCTTAAAGAACAGTTTAATATGCCGGGAGCCGGGGTATTCTACTTTATATCTTTCAGAACAGCTATGGCCATCATTCTGTCATTGATCATCTCATTGGTTTATGGCAAACGTCTAATCAAATATCTTCACAGAAAACAAATCGGTGAAACCGTTCGCGATTTGGGACTTGAAGGTGAAAAACAAAAATCAGGAACACCAACGATGGGGGGCATCATCATTATTGCTGCCATTCTGATACCAACTTTACTTTTTGCTCGCGTAGAGAATGTCTATATTTTATTGATGGTTATTTCAACCGTATGGCTTGGATTAATTGGCTTCCTCGATGACTATATCAAAGTATTCAAAAAAAATAAAGAAGGACTTGCAGGCAGGTTTAAAATTTTAGGGCAAGTTGGTTTAGGTATCATTGTCGGTGCCACACTTTACTACAACCAAAATGTCTATATCATTCGCGAAACTACAGGCGGTCGACCAGCGATGTACAGCACAGCCGACAAAGTACTGAAAGACAATATTGTTCGTATTGATGACAAAGGCAGAACACGCACGTATGCAAGAGTAAAAAGTGCTGTTACCACAATTCCTTTTGCAAAAAAACATGAGCTTAGTTATGCTAAAATAGCCTCATGGTTCGGACAAGGTGCTGTAGACTTCTTAACACCTATTATCTATATCCTCTTCGTTATTTTCATTATCGTGGCAGTTTCAAATGGCGCTAATATCACTGATGGATTAGATGGACTAGCCACAGGTACGAGCGCGATCATCGGTATTTGCCTAGCCCTATTTGCCTATGTTTCAGGGAATTTTAATTTCGCTCAGTACCTCAATATTATGCCGATTCCGAATCTAGACGAACTCTCCATTTTCATTGGTGCCTTCGTAGGGGCATGCATCGGATTTCTATGGTACAATAGCTACCCAGCTCAAGTGTTTATGGGTGATACAGGCAGTTTGGCTTTAGGAGGCATCATTGCATCACTAGCCATTATTATCCGTAAGGAATTATTAATCCCAATAATCTGCGGCGTCTTTCTCATTGAAAATTTAAGTGTGATTATACAAGTAACATTTTTCAAATATACCAAACGTAAATATGGCGAAGGCCGGCGCGTCTTTCTGATGTCGCCACTTCATCATCATTATCAAAAGTTGGGTTATCATGAAAGTAAGATAGCCATTAGATTTTGGATCATAGGAATTGTACTGGCGGTTTTAAGTGTAGTGACATTAAAAATGCAATAAAAAAAATAAGCAATAAAAAAACAAGTGGAATTTAATCTCATCATATTAGGAAGTGGCGAAAGCGGAACAGGAGCAGCCTTGCTTGCAAAGCAGCGCGGTATTTCTGTGTTCGTGAGCGACAGAGGGCTTATTCCTGAAAAGTATAAGATAGAACTTCAACAACATCATATTCCATTCGAAGAAGGACAGCATTCCGAAGACCTGATCTTAGATGCGCAACAAATTATAAAAAGTCCTGGCATTCCTGAGAAGGCGGATATCATGAAAAAAATTCGTGCTAAAGGAATTTCTGTGATTAGCGAAATTGAATTCGCCTTTCGATATAAAGGTGAAAGCAAAATTCTTTGTATCACAGGCAGTAATGGCAAGACTACCACCACAAGTCTTGCCTATTACATTTTCGAAAAAGCGGGGTACGATGTCTCAGTGGTCGGCAATATCGGTAACAGTTTCGCACGACAAATCGTAGTGAAACCAACCGAGTGGTATGTAATGGAAATCAGCAGTTTTCAACTCGATGATATCCAATCGTTCCGACCCGACATCGCAGTCATTATGAATATCACGCCCGACCATTTAGATAGATACGATTATGATTTTGCGAAATACACACAAGCTAAATTCAACATCACAAAATACCAAGAGGAGGATGATTACCTCATCCTTTGCAAGGACGATACAACGATACAACAATTTTTACACGATAACCCAATCAATTCAAAAACTCTTTTCTTCACAATGAACGAACAACTTAAAGGAGATGGAGCCTTTCTCAATCAAAACGAACTGGTCATCAAAGTCAATGGCGAACCATTTTCTATATCGATCAACGAGCTTTCATTGAAAGGCAAACATAATCAATACAACTCCATGGCAGCAGGTATTTCAGCGCGCGTAGCTGAAATACGAGATGCTAGCATTCGTGAATGTCTGAAGACCTTTACTGCTATCGAACATCGAATGGAGAGCGTAGCCACCATTAGAGGTATTGAATTTATTAACGACAGTAAGGCCACTAACCTCAACAGCGTATGGTATGCATTAGAAAGCATGACGAAACCAACCATCCTTATTTTAGGTGGCATTGATAAAGGCAATGACTATAACGAAATTAGGGATCTAGTGAATGAGAAAGTGAAAACCATTGTATGTCTAGGTATGGACAATACACCTATTCATACTTTTTTCGATGGTATGATTGAAATTGTAGACACCAACCGCATTGAAGATGCTGTTCGCGCTGCCTATTCATTAGCCGAAACAGGTGATTGTGTTCTTCTCTCACCTGCTTGCGCCAGCTTTGATTTATTTAAAAATTACGAAGACAGGGGCGAACAATTTAAATCAACTGTAAAAGCACTTTAAGAAATTACAAACATGGAACAACTACTTAAACGAACAAAAGGCGATAAAATAATCTGGGGCGTGGTCATCGTGCTCTCGTTGATTAGTTTGATGGCCGTGTATAGTTCCACCGGTTCACTCGCCTATCGTATGCATAAGGGACATACAGAGATTTACCTCATCAAACAATTAGGCGTTTTAATGGCAGGGATACTGATTATATATTTTGCTCACAAGGTCAATTATGTCATCTATTCTAAGATTGCTGTCTTTTTGTTTGCCTTAAGTATTCCGTTGCTTCTGTATACGTTATTCTTTGGCACGACATTAAATGAAGGTTCTCGCTGGATAGAACTGCCATACATTCATCTAACCTTTCAAACCTCTGACCTAGCCAAGTTAGGCTTGTTTATGTTTCTTGCTCTTCAATTATCTAGATTGCAAAATGATCTCGATAATTTTAAACGAATTGCAATCAATATATTCTTACCCTTGATTGCCATTTGCGGATTAATTGCAATGGCCAATCTATCAACAGCAGTGATGATAGGCATCTCCTGCTGTATGTTATTTTTCATTGGTCGTATTAAATTGTCACATCTACTTATACTAGCAGTAACAGGCATTTTGTTATTCGGCATTTTGTTTACTGTATCAAAAATAACAGGATTCGGACGTGCCACGACTTGGGAAGCTCGAATAAAAAACTTTTTTTCCTCAGATAAAGATGATGTGCCTTATCAAGTGCAACAAGCCAAAATTGCACAAGCCAATGGCGGAATCACAGGTGTTGGACCTGGCAATAGTACACAACGAAATTTCCTTCCTCACCCCTATTCTGATTTTATCTATTCAATAATTATTGAAGAATATGGCTTAGCCTTTGGGGGTTTGGGCATGGTGTTTCTGTATCTTCTTTTCTTATGGCGCAGCATTATCATATTCAGAAGATGCCCCTTTGCCTTTGGCGCGTTCTTAGCCGTAGGGTTAAGTTTCACGCTCGTATTTCAGGCCTTTCTAAATATGGCAGTCAATGTAAACCTATTGCCTGTTACCGGTTTAACCTTGCCGTTGGTAAGTATGGGCGGTTCATCCATTTGGTTTACCTGCCTAGCAATCGGCATCATATTAAGTGTCAGCAGATTTGTTGAAAATACAGAAGGAAACGATGATAAAGTAGTACAAGAAATTTCAGAAGAACAATAAATAGTAAGTAGGTCGAAAAAAATGACAGGAACGAAAAACATAAAAATTATCATTGCAGGTGGTGGCACCGGAGGGCATATCTTTCCGGCCATTGCAATTGCAAATGCTATGAAGCGTTTGCAACCTGCATGTGAAATTTTGTTTGTCGGTGCCAAGGGAAAAATGGAAATGGAAAAGGTACCGAAAGAAGGCTATCGCATACTCGGACTTGACATCGCAGGGTTCAACAGGAGTTCGCTGCTTAAGAATATAACGTTGCCATTTAAATTAGTAAAAAGTTTTTTACAGGCGAATACCATACTCAATGAGTTTAAACCCGATGTCGCTGTAGGTGTCGGCGGATATGCAAGCTTCCCTGTGCTTTATATGGCCCAACTAAAAGGCATTGCCACATTACTTCAAGAACAAAATTCATTTGCTGGCAAAAGCAATAAAATATTAGGGCGCAAAGCCAACGCAATTTGTGTCGCCTATGATGGTATGGATTCATTTTTCCCAAAAGAACACATACTACAAACAGGCAATCCAGTGCGCTCAGGCATTACGCAAGCCAACATATCCAAGGCAGAAGGTCTGCAGTTTTTCAAACTAGATCAACACAAAAAGACAGTCTTTGCATTTGGCGGAAGTTTGGGTGCAAAAAGTATCAACGAAGCACTCGCAAAAAATCTGTCCTTCTTTATAGAAAATAAGGTGCAACTAATTTGGCAGACTGGTAGTTTATTTTTTCAAACAGCTAAGGAATTAATCAAGGGCCATGAAGATCAAATCAGTGTATTCGAATTCATCCGTGAAATGGATTATGCCTATGCCGCAGCCGATATCATTGTATCAAGGGCCGGGGCTTCATCCATTTCTGAATTGTGCATCGTGGGCAAACCTGTGCTATTTGTACCATTTCCTTTTGCCAGTGAAGACCACCAAACACATAATGCAATGGCGTTGGTTAAACGTAATGCCGCGCTGATGATAAAAGATAACGAAGCCAATAGCGAACTAATAAAAAATATACATATTCTTCTAACTGATGAAAAACAATGTGAACTAATGTGTCACAATATTCGTCAGATGAAAGTGACGAATGCGGACGACGTAATTGCAAACAAACTAATTGAAATAGCGAACTAATGAATCTCGAAAATATACATAGCGTTTATTTTATCGGTATCGGCGGTATCGGCATGAGTGCATTGGCTAGGTTTTTTAACGAACGTAAGATACACGTGAGTGGATACGACAAGACACCTACCCCACTGACCGACCTCTTGATTCAAGAAGGTATCGACATTCATTTCGAAGAAAACATTTCAATGATTAATCAGCAGGCGGATCTTGTTGTCTATACACCTGCTATTCCTGCCACACATAAGGAATTGGTTTGGTATCAACACAGCTCAATCGACGTAGTTAAACGCAGTGATATACTGCAATCTATTTCACAGCATATGCAAGCCATTTGTGTTGCTGGCACACATGGCAAGACCACTATCTCCACGTTGATATCGCATATACTGCGCCATACTCAGTATGGATGCAATGCGTTTCTTGGAGGCATCTCAAGTAATTATGGCGTAAATTATTGGAGCAGCGAAAATACATGTGCTGTCATTGAAGCGGATGAATATGATCGTAGTTTCTTAAAATTACAACCATCCATTGCAGTTGTTACAGCCATGGATGCCGATCATTTAGACATCTATGGAACAGCCGAAGAAATGGAACGATGCTACCTTCAATTCATATCGCAGGTTACGGATACATTAGTATACAAACACGGGTTACAACACAGTAAAGATTTTAACGCGCCACAAAAAGTTTCATACAGCTTGCAAAATGAAGCAGCCACATATTATGCATCAGATATCATCATGAAGAACGGATGCTATACATTCAATTTTAACAAAGAAGAAAAATTGATTGGCGAACTCACCTTGAATGTTGGCGGCATGCATAATATCGAAAATACTGTTGCTGCATTAGCTGTTTGTGATTTACTGAAAATTGATTTTGAGAAAACTAAAATAGCAGTGGCTGATTTCAGCGGTGTAAAACGACGATTCGAATACATCATCAAAAATGAGAAGGTGGTGTATATCGACGATTATGCGCATCATCCTGAAGAGTTGAGGATGCTGATATCAAGTGCAAAGACATTATTCAAAGACAAAAAAGTGTCTGTCATCTTTCAACCACATTTGTTTACCCGCACTAGAGACTTTGCAGAAGGTTTTGCTGAAAGTTTAGACCTTGCTGATGAAGTGATATTACTTGATATTTATCCCGCAAGAGAATTACCGCTTGAAGGAGTTAGCAGTCAAATTATACTTGATAAAATGTCGCTGAATAATCGACATATCCTTTCAAAAGAGTCAACATTGAAATGGGCACAGGCTTCACAACTTCAGGTACTTATTACAGCAGGTGCCGGCGACATTGATACAATCATTGAACCTTTAAAACAAATCCTCAGCGAAAAATAACATGAATCCCCGCATACAAAAAATAGGACGGAATATTCTCTTTTTGCTATCCATACCGGGTATTGTGGGAGCGTTTGTGTTTGCCAATACAACAAAACAAGATGAGAAACTTCATGGCATCTATGTTGATATATCAAATACGGAATTGAGTTTTGTTACAACAAATGATATCCTGAAACTTTTTAACGACAATCATATAGTTGTCAATAAATCTATCCTACGCAATGTAAACATCAATATGCTTGAAAACAAGATACGTGACAATAAATGGGTACAAGATGCTGAGGTTTATGTAACAGCCAATCATACGATTCATATCAGCATATCGCAACGAAAACCAGTAGTGCGTATCAATCAAAATGACAGCAGTGATAGTGCCTATTACCTAGATGAGCAAGCGAATCCGATTGCATTATCAGATCAATATATTGCCAAAGTACCTGTCGTAACTACTCCAGATTTGAGCAATACCACACAGGATATTAAATTAAAAAGCGACCTAGTTAAACTAGCGGATTATGTACAAGCAGATCCATTTTGGAATACAATGATTTCGCAGATTAATGTCAATGAACAACATCAAATTGAATTGATTCCTGCGCTAGGAAACCAACTCATACAACTAGGGTCGGCGGATGATCTCGATAGCAAAATGAAACGATTGCTAGCCTTCTATCAGCATGGCATGACAAGCATTGAGTTGAATAGATATAATGAAATCGATCTTCGATTTGCACGTCAGGTGGTTGGAAGAAATACTGCCGTGAAAGAACTGATAAATAAAACGATTGAGAAAGCAAAAATCGAATTAGCGAAAGAACAAAAAGCCAAGTACCTATTGTCACTTCAATCGAGCCCTAAAAAAATTAACACACCACGCAATGAAAAAATAAAGGATACTAAAAAACAGATTGACAAAAAACAAAAGCCCTCGACAAAAAACAAAACAACTCATTAAAACCCACCCAAAACAATTAAAATTAAATGAACATGCAAAAAGAAAACCCGGTCATTGTTGGTCTTGATATCGGAACCACCAAAATCGTTGCCATCGCAGGACGTAAAAATGAATATGGCAAATTAGAAATCCTTGGCTTTGGAAAATCCGATAGCAGCGGTGTCAATCATGGGATGGTACTCAACATCGAAGAATGTATACGCTCTATTAATATCGCACTCACTAATTGCATGGTAAGCAATCCAAGTCTGACTATCAAAGAAGTCTATGTGGGTATTGCAGGCCATCATATCAAAAGTATTCAGACACGTGGAGACAGAGTGGTTGCCAATATCGAAGAAGAAATCAAAAAAGAAGATATTGAAGCACTGATTAAAGATCAGTATAAAACCTACCTTCCAGCAGGTGATCAAATCATTGATATCATACCGCAGGATTTTACCGTGGATGCTATCACGAATCTTACGATGAAAGAAGTGATTGGAATGACAGGTATCAAGACAGGCGCTAACTTCCATATCGTAACGGGCGACAAGACCGCTATCAGAAATATTCATCGTTGTGTAACACGCGCTGGTTTATCTACTAAAGATCTTGTATTGCAACCATTGGCTTCTGCTGCCGCAGTAATGTGTGCTGAAGATCTAGAAGCCGGTGTGGCCATCGTTGATATCGGCGGTGGTACCACAGACCTTGCTATATTTCATGAAGGGATGTTAAAACATACTGTGGTAATTCCAATTGCAGGCGTCAATATTACCAATGATATCCGTCAAGGTTTGGGTGTATTAAAATCGCAAGCTGAACAAATGAAAGTGCAGTTCGGCATGGCATTAGCTGACGAAGCAAAACCAAACGCTTTCATCACGATTCCTGGTTTAAAAGGACAGCAACCTAAAGAAATTTCTGCCAAGAACTTAGCCCATATCATACAGTCACGCATGGACGAAATTCTAGAATATGTCGTCTATCATATCAAGCAACAAAATCTTCAAGATAAATTACACGGTGGTATCATACTCACCGGCGGAGGAAGTCAATTAAAACATCTAATGCAGCTCACACAATTCCGCACAGGATTGAATGCACGCATTGGACTTCCAAATGAACATCTTGCAGCTGGACATACAACAGAATTACTCAAACCTATGTATGCCACTTGTATCGGATTAATCCTTCGCGGTTATGACGATTTTGAAAATAACAGACTTCGATTTACATCCAACAATACCGAAGATAATTTACCTGAAAGCGTTGAAGCTGTTGGTACTTTCACAAGTATGACACAAAAGTTCGAGCCTAGTGTTGAAGAATTACTGCAGCAAGAATTTGGACAGGCTGAAGATGATCACTCATTATCTAATCTATATCCAAGCGCTGAACACACACTCACATTAGATACTGTTCAAGAAATTCAAACTAATTTATTCCAAGCGCCCAACCCGAATCAACCAATTGCTATAACCGATCATCATGGTACAAAAATAAATGAACGATCTAAAGTAATTAAAGACGTGTTTAGTACAGTCAAAACGACTGTGCTGCATTGGTTTGAAAACGTCGATGATGAGCGTCTAGACAACTAAACTAACTTACCTAAACCCAATTCAAAAAACCCAAAAATTCAAAAAAATGATTCAATTTGAGCTACCACAAAACAATGCAAACATCATCAAGGTAATTGGTGTTGGCGGCGGCGGCGGTAATGCCGTTAATTACATGTATAACCTTGGTCTGGAAGGTGTAGACTTCATCGTCTGCAACACAGATAAAAAAGCACTAAATAGCAGCCCTGTCCCTACAAAAATACAACTCGGGCCATCACTTACACAAGGCCTTGGGGCTGGTGCGAACCCTGAAATAGGTCAACGTGCCTGTCAGGAAAGTATCGATGAAATTGAAAATTTACTGATGAACAATACCAAAATGGTATTTGTTACAGCAGGTATGGGTGGCGGCACCGGAACAGGCGCTGCGCCAATAGTTGCTAAGGTTGCAAAAGACCTAGGCATACTGACAGTCGGTATCGTCACGACCCCTTTTTCATACGAGGGCAAACGCAGACAAAGACAAGCCGAAGAGGGCATCAATGACTTACGTGGAAAAGTAGATACCATCTTGGTTATCTCAAATGATAAGCTACGTCATCAATTTGGAAATATTGCGGCGTCACAAGCATTTTGCCGCGCGGATGATATTCTGGCTACAGCTACAAAATGCATAACCGATGTTATTAATTCACAAGGACATATCGTAGTTGATTTTGCCGATGTGAGCACAGTGATGCGTGATGGTGGGGTTGCCATTTTAGGTAATGCCACAGCCGTAGGCGAAAACAGGGCGTATGAAGCAGCCGAATTGGCATTGAATTCACCGCTACTAAATGATAATAATATTAACGGAGCGAAATGGGTTTTATTAAATATTAATTCGGCTCATGGCGTACACGAACATACGTTGGATGAAGTTGAAATGATACAAGCCTATATTCAAGAAAAAGCCGGCGAAGATTGCGATGTAATTTTCGGAACCGGATTTGATGACAACTTAGGTGAACATATTAGTGTTACCATTATCGCTACCGGATTTGAATATAAAAATACACAAAGTGCCTACTCGACCGAAACAATGAAACCACATGCTGAGCGAACAAAGATTGTCATGACGCTTGGCGAAACAGGTGAAGAAAATAAACTCTTTGATACCAATACAGACAAGCCAGCCGATACAAAAAT